>DGSY01000204.1:13845-52882 GCA_002394125.1 Ruminococcus sp. UBA4350 | reverse complement strand
TTACATGCTGCCAAACCAACTATTATTATATCAGGATTTTTTCAAAAATGCAAGATGGCAAAATGCGGAATTTTCATCCGTTTTTACACGCTTTTTCAGCAGGATGCACAATCAATCGGACGGGTTCTGCCGGAACTGCCGCTGCATGCGGATGACATCGGGATGATGAGGTGGAGTTTATGTATCAACGCACAGATTTGGCACTGGAATGCGTGCAGGATCATGAAAAATATGACGGCATTTCCCTGAAACAGCGCGGAGATGCCTTCCGCATTACGGAAATCGACATTGATTCGGATGCGCACGGCGCTGCCATCGGGCGCGGAAAGGGCAAATATCTGACGCTGGAGCAGCTCAATCTGCACCATACCGGTGCCGCACTCCGCAGACAGGTGACGGAATTGGCAGGCGAACTGCGTACACTGCTGCCGGACGGCGCGGTGCTTGTGGTCGGATTGGGCAATGCGGATATTACGCCCGATGCGCTCGGCCCCGAAACTGTTAATCAGGTGCTTGCAACCAGACATCTGCGGCAGGAATTGCAGGAAAATGATCCGGATACGGCGTTTTTGCGCGGGCTGCGTCCGGTCAGTGTGCTGGCAAACGGCGTGCTCGGGCAAACCGGAATCGAAACAGCAGAGCTCATTTCTTCCCTGCGCAATACTGTGCAGCCTGCCGGCGTGATCGCTGTGGATGCACTCGCCTGCTCGGATCTGCACAGGCTCGGGACAACCATCCAGATCTCGGATGCAGGCATCTCGCCCGGCAGCGGTGTGCATAATAAACGGGCGGAACTGAGCCGGCGGACACTCGGCATCCCGGTCATTGCCATCGGTGTGCCGACGGTCGTGGATCTGCATACCATGGTGCGGCAGACCGTCGGGGCGGATCTGCATGATACGCCGAATATGATGGTCACGCCGCGGAATATCGACCAGTTGCTGCATCATGCGGCAAAGCTCATTGCAATGAGCCTGAATCTTGCCTTGCAGCCGCATTTCTCATATGAAGATGCAGAAGCCGTGTGAATCCGGCTCGATTTGAGGGGGTATCAATGTGCTGACCAGTGTTTTGCGTGTGATGATCCTGTATCCGATCGTCATTTTCGGGATCCGGCTGATGGGAAAACGGCAGATCGGGGAATTGCAGCCCACCGAATTGGTCGTGACGATGCTGATTTCCAATATTGCAACGCTGCCGCTGGAAGATCAGAATCTGCCGCTGTTGACCGGCATCGTGCCTATGCTGCTGCTGATCTGCTTTGAGGTGCTGCTTTCGTGGGGCGTGCTGAAATGCCGGAAACTGCGGCATTTGGTTTCCGGTACGCCGCAGATCATCATCCGGAACGGTAAACCCGATCAGCAAGTGATGAAAAATCTGCGGTTTTCTCTGGAAGACCTGATGACGGCGCTGCGCGGACAGGGAATCTTCGATCTGAGCACGGTGCAGCTTGCACTGGTGGAAACAAACGGACAAGTCTCTGCTTATCAGATGGCGGATGCAAGACCTGCCACCTGCGGCGATCTGAATTTGCAGGTGCCGAATGACGATCCGCCGGAAGTGGTGATCGCTGACGGCAGCATCAATGCGGAAGGTATGCGGACAATCGGGTTTACGCAGGCACGTTTGCGGCAGTTGCTCCGGCAAAAACATCTGACGGAAGCGGATGTGTTTTTGCTGACCGCCGATGCAAACGGCGTTTGCAGCCTGATCCGGAAAGGAGAAAATGCGTGAAAAATGTGCGGATCCAAATTGCATGCGGTGTGCTTTGCGGCATCTTGCTGCTCACCGGATGGTCGGTTGCTGCCGTCCGGCGCTGCTGCTCTGACCTCATGCGCCATGCAGATGCCGTTCTTGCGGCACCGGATGATGCCGTTTTGCAGCAGCTTTCGGCTCTGGAAAAAGACTGGGAGAAAAACCGGCTGCTTCTGCGCTTTTTTATCCCGAATCAGCAACTGATCGAGATCAACGCGGAGATCAGGCAGCTCCGGGCGCATTATACTGAGCAAAGCGACGAAATGCAGGCGGGTCTTTATGCCGTGCGGGCGGATCTGGAATGGCTGCGGCGACAGGAATTGACCATCTTCTGACCGGTTCCTTTGAAATTGCCACTTGCATAATTATGCGTTTTATGGTATACTGAATATGGGGTAGCCTGTCCTTTCATACAGCATCCCCTATTTGCGGTATGATAAACGCAGAACATATAGAAATGAGGTCGATCCATAAATGAAACTGGTCTTTGCAGTCGTAAACGGTGATGACAGTGCTGCTGTTTCCAAGGCACTTTCCAAAAACGGTTTTCGTGCAACGAAGCTCGCATCATTCGGCAGCTTTTTAAGCTCCGGTAATACAACGTTCCTGATCTGTGTGGAAGAAGATCAGGTGGATGCGGTGATCGGCATTGTGCAGCAAAAATGTCACCACAGAAAGCAGTTTGTGCCCAATACCCCTTCCTACGGCTCTCCGCTGACCGGTCAGATGCCGACAATGCCCCTGGAAGTGCCGGTCGGCGGTGCAACGGTCTTTGTGACCAATATTGAACGGTTTGAAAAGCTGTGAGCACTTTGCCGCAAATCGCCGGTAATCAAGCGCTGCTTTCCGAACTCCGCCTGATGCGGCAGCAGAATCATTTGCCGCATGCCCTGCTGCTGCACGGTGAACGCGGCTGCGGCAAAAAGCTGCTCGCACAGTGGTTCACGATGCTCGTTCTCTGCGAGGACGAAGCAAATGCCCCCTGCGGCAAATGCAAAAACTGCCGGCTGATCCTGCACGGCACACATCCCGATGTGATGACGGCGGAGCATTCCGGCAAGAAAATGGGCTATTCCGTCGAGACGGTGCGCGAGATCCGCAGAGAAGCGGCGATCCTGCCGAACAACGGCGATATTCGCATCTTCCTCTTTCCCGATGCGGACGGCATGAGCATTCAGGCACAGAATGCGCTGCTGAAATCCGTCGAGGAGCCGCCCGCACACGCCTGCTTTGTCTTTACGGCGGAGACGATCGGCACATTGCTCCCGACGCTGCTTTCGCGTATGACAGCGAAGGCGGTCTTTCCGGTCACGGAGCCGGAATGCGTTTCTGCGCTGACGGCACGGGATTATCCCGCCGCGGATATTCAGGCGGCTGTCTCCCGCTTCGGCGGCAATATCGGAAAATGCATTGAATATCTCAGCGATGAAATGCTGCGGACGGCATCGGATACCGCCGCGGCGCTGACCTCCGCACTCGCGCAGATGCAGGAATATGATCTGCTGCGTCTGCTGACATCTGCGGCCGCCGATAAAGACCTTTTCCGCCGGACACTGGAGCTGTTTGACTGTCAGCTCCGCGATGCCGCAGTTTTTTCGCTGGATGGAGAATTCCGGCGGCTCGGCTGTGACCGTGCGGCTGCGGAGGCGCTCGCTGCAAAGCTCACGCCGCGCAGAGTCATGCGGATGCACGGCGCAGTCACCGAGGCATTCTCGGATCTTGAAGGCAATGTCAGTGCAGCGCTGACCGCATCGGCACTCTGCGCAGCACTCTGTGAAGCATAACCGGTCTGCCCGTGCAACCGGAAACTATATATGGATGGTTGATAACATGATCGAAGTAATCGGAGTCAAATTCAAAAGCGGCGGCAAGATGTATTATTTTGCGCCGGGCGACTTAAATCCCGCGGAGGGCAGCTATGTCGTCGTGGAAACGGCACGCGGTCCCGAATGCGGTGAGGTCGCGGCACGGCGCCACGCAGTGCCGGATGACAGTGTCACCGCACCGCTGAAGCCGATCCTCCGGCTCGCAAATGAGGAGGATCTGCAAACACTTGAAAAGAACCGCGCTTATATGGCGGAGGCGATGCGCGTCTGTGCCGAACGGATCGAGGCACGCGGCCTGCCGATGCGTCTTGTCGATGTCGAATGCGGCTTCGACAGCAATAAGCTGATCTTTTATTTTACGGCGGAATCGCGCGTCGATTTCCGCGAGCTGGTCAAGGATCTCGCACTCGCATTCCATGTCCGGATCGAGCTGCGGCAGATCGGCGACCGCGATGAGGCAAAGCTGCTGGGCGGTCTCGGCATCTGCGGCAGAGAATTCTGCTGCAAGGGCTATCTCAACAGCTTCCAGCCGATCTCGATCAAAATGGCGAAGGAGCAGGGGCTCGCGCTGAATCCAACCAAGATCTCCGGTGCCTGCGGCAGACTGATGTGCTGCCTGCGCTATGAAAGCCCCGTCTATGAGGAGCTGATCCGCATGACGCCGAAGGTCGGCTCGACGGTCATCCTGCCGGGCGACAGACCGCTCCGCGCCTATGTCATGGAGGCAAATCTCGTGACCGGCAATCTCCGCGTCAAGCCGGAGAATTCCGATATCCCGATCACGATCCACCGCGATAAGGTCGAGCGGCTTCAGGATGTGAGCCGGCGGATGACAAAGGAGGATCTGCGCGATAAGCGGACACCCGCCGCAAAGCCCGATGCCGCCAAGCCGGAGAAGCAGGACAAGCCCGAAAAGCAGCGTCCGCCGAGAAATCAGAAGCAGCAGTCCGCCGAAAAGCCGCAGAATGAAAAGCCGAGAAACGAGCGTCCGCAGCCGGATAAGCCGAAGGCCGACAGGCCGCAGCCGGCGAAGCCAGCCAAGCAGACCGGTGCAGCGCTGCATCCGGAATTCGGCGAGAACCGCCAGCAGCAAAATGCCGCGCCGCAGCCGCCGAAGCCCGTGCATCATGCGCCCGCCTTCACAGATATGGATTTCACCGAGCACCGCGCTGTTGTGGAGCATCCGGAGCGCGCAGCCGCGCAGCGCAGTGATACCGAAAAGCCGGCCGGCGAGAACCGCAGGCCGCACCGTCCCAACAATCGCCGCTGGCAGAATCACCGCGGCGGTCACGACGGCAATAAGCCGCAGGGCGGAGAAAGCTGATTCGCCGGACATCCGGCATACTATCTCATACAGAATATTTGCCCCGAAGCGAAAAGAAAACGCTTCGGGGCTTTTTGTTGCGGGGAGCCCCCGCCGGCAATTCCTAAAGTTCTCCAGACACGAACGGAAGCAGAATGAGATTTCCCCAGACCGCCGGCAGTGCCGGAGCCAATTCCTAAAGTCCTCCATACGCACATGGACGCAGAATAAGACTCCCCCAGACCGCCGGCAGTGCCGGAGCCAATTCCTAAAGTCCTCCATACGCGCATGGACGCAGAATAAGACTCCCCCAGACCGTAAAATAGGCGCGAACAGCGCCGTAACAGCGACAACCCTGATATGCTCCGCGAACCGTCCCCGTAGGGAAACGGCTGTCGGCCCTGCCGACCGGCACTGCCGACCGGCGGGCACTCTGCACAAATCCCGCCGCCGAAACTGACCGGAATGCCGAAATCCGCCTACCGAACCGAAAAAACTTGACAAAACAAACGCGCTGTGATATAATAAATTTGAGTATAAAATGAAAAACTGCGGCATTTTACCGCAGCGGCAAAAGCAAATCCTGCCGCAGTATCTGATATGACTGCGGAACAATGAGGTGAACCTATGCCTGCCAACCACACTGAACTGACCATCGCCGTGATCGCTTCCGGCATCGACGAGGAATATCAGCAGTCGATCCTCCGCGGCATCCACCGCTATGCGGCGCAGCATCATGTCAACATTGCGCATTTCATCGCATTCGGCGGAATCCTTGCGAATCCGAATTACGATCAGGGCGAATATAATATCTTTGAGCTGCCGAATTTTTCACTGTTCGACGGCGTCATTCTGCTGTCCAATACATTTTCCGGCGATCTGGCGGAGGCGCTCTATCCGCGCATCCGTGCCGCAGGGATCCCCGCTGTCAGCATTGACAGAGAGCTCGGCGATCTCTATTATATCGGCATCCACAACGCGACCGCAATGGAGCAGATCACCCGCCACCTGATCGAAAAGCACGGCATCCGGCGGCTCAACTATATCTCCGGCCCCGAAACCAATACCGAAAGCATCGAGCGCTTTGAGGCGTTCAAAAAAGTCCTGCTGGAGCACGGCATTCCGGTCGAGCCGGAGCGGATCTATCAGGGCACCTTCCGCGCAAAGGACGGCCGCCGCGCAATCGAATGCTTCCTCAAATCTGAATTGCAGTTTCCGGAGGCGATCGTCTGCGCGAATGATGCAATGGCGATCTCTGCGGTGCTGACGCTGGCCGAAAACGGCATCCGATGCCCGGAGGACGTTTTGGTCTCCGGATTTGACAATACCTATAATGCGAAAAACTTCGCGCCTGCGCTGACGACCGTCGAGCGGCCGCTGATGCAGTCCGGTGCGCTGGCCTGCGAAATGATCTGCCGCCACGCCGCCGGTGAACAGTTTGAACGCGTCACGGAGCTGAATGCGGTTCCGATCTTCTCGGAGAGCTGCGGCTGCAAGCCCGCCGATACCGAGGATATCACCGTCTACAAAAAGCGCAGCTATCAGCTCATGGAAAATACGCAGCGCGATATCTCCCGCAACAATCAGATGTCCTGCTCGCTTGTCGAGTGCGACAGCTTCGAGGAATATATCAACACACTCAAGAGCTTTGTGCTGAAAACCCGCTGCGAGGAATTCTATCTCTGCCTGAATGACAGCTGGCATACCCGTCAGCTCCCGCAGGAGGGCGGCTATACCGGTGTGCTGCCGGTCGATTCCTATATTTCGCACGGCTACTCCGGCAGAATGCTGATGCCGCTGGCCTATTATGACGGCAAATTCCACAAGGAGCAGAGCTTTGTCTCCTCGCAGATGCTCCCGCGCCTGCGTGCGGATTCCGACAAGACGCGCAATATGTATTTTGTTCCGCTGCATTTCCGCGAGCGCTGCCTCGGTTATTTTGCGATCGTCAATACGGATTTCCCGATGGCGAGCGCCCTGTTCCATTCATGGAGCATCAATATCAGCAATACGCTTGAAAATTTCCGGAAGATCCTCTGCCTGGATGAGATCGTTGAGGAGCTGGACAAGCTCTATGCGATTGACTCGCTGACCGGCATTTTCAACCGCAACGGCTTCAAGCGCAGTGCGCAGGTCATTTTTGATGACTGCATCGCAAATCACCGGACTGTCATGGTCATGTTCGCCGATATGGACGGACTGAAAATGATCAACGATAATTACGGCCACAAGGCCGGCGACCATGCGATCCGCAGCATTGCCGCGATTTTGCAGGAGGCCTGCACAAACGGCGAGATCGCCTGCCGCTTCGGCGGAGACGAATTCTTCATTTTCGGCGCGGACTATGACGAGGAAAAGGCCGTGAAGCTCCGCGACCGGATCCTGCGGAGTCTGGAGATCTGCAACCGGAATTCCGGCCGGCCGTATCAGCTCAGCGTCAGCATGGGCGCCTGCATCACGGTGCCGCCGAAGGACAGCACCATCTTCCAGCTCATTACCATTGCAGACAATCGGATGTACGAGGAGAAGAAAAAGAAAAACCCTTCCAAATACCTCAAGCAGCCGGCAAAACCGGTAGACTGAGTCTGCGCTTGAGGGATTTCAACAAACCGGATCCGTGATGTGCAAATTCCGCCGGATCCTGATATCACAAAAATCAGCCCGAAAGCAATCACAATGCTTTCGGGCTGTTTTCATCAGTGCTGTTTATTCAGCGTATTTGGAGTCGATGCCGAAATATTCCTCAAGGCAGAGGCCGCTGTCATGGATCAGCTTTGCGTAATCCGTACCGACATAGCGGATATGCCAAGATTCATACTTGAATCCGGTGATATCCTCCTTGCCCTTCGGATAGCGGATGATAAAGCCGTACTTCCAGCTGTTCTCCTCCAGCCACTTTGCTTCGGGCGTATCGTGGAACGCATCGCCGGCATAGTTGACATCCAGACACAGACCGGTCTGATGCTCGGAATGGCCGGGACGCGCGGAGAATCGGTCAGCGGCCGCCTGACCGTCACGCGCAACATAATTGTGATAGAGCGTATCCTGCGCCTGATAGGAACGGTAGCCGGAAACACAGTTCATGGTCAGACCGTCGAGCTTTGCGGCCTTTTGCAGCATCGCAAATGCCTGATCCGCATCCGGTGTCAGTGCGCCCGGATCATAGGATGCCGGCAGGGAATATGTCTTGTTGACGATCATGATGCCGTCAATATAGGTGATGCCGTCCTTGACCTCCAGACGGCCGTTGACGGTCGTATTGGCAGCCGGTGCAGCCGGTGCGCCGCCCTCCGCAGATGCAGTGCCATCAGCGGGTGCCGCAGTTTCAGCAGCGGGAGCCGCAGTCACAGCAGGCGCGGTGCCGCCGATCGGAACGGTGCTTGCCGCAGCGGGTGCATTCGGATCCGTCACGCTGACAACGACCTCCGCGGAGACAGCGGGATTGTTGACAGATGTGACCTTGACCGTGCATTTGCCTGCGCCGACCGGTGTGATCCAGCCGATGCCGTCAACCGTTGCGACGGCGGGATCGGAGGATTCCCATTTCTCGGATTTGTCCGGTGCGGTCTCCGGTGTCATGGTAACGATCGGCATAACGCGGTTGCCGCCGACCTTGAGCGCGCAGCTGTAGAAGGTCAGCGAAATACCGGTGACGGAGCCGGGCGGAAGCGGCTGCGTTGCCTCCGTGACGGTCGTCGTCAGAACAGTGGTGGTATCGGTTGTCAGCATAGCAGTTCCCTCCGTAGTAACCGTAGTCTGGGCGGGAAGCTCTGAAACAGCCGCGGAATTTTCACCGACTGTCATGGATTCGGTGCGCGGCGTGTGATCGTAAACGATCAGCGTGACGAGCGCTGCTGCGCCGAAGACGGCGACCGTCGCAAGCGGCAGCGGCGAATTTTTTTTCTTTTTCTGAGTTGCCATTTTTGATGATCCTTTCTTATTTTGTTTGATAATGCTTCCTGTATATTATATCACAAAAATTCCGGTTTGTCACTATCCGGCGAAAAAAATCTGCTGATTCATGATTTTGCCGGATTTTGCGGAAGCGTCACGGACGGTTATGGCAATAATAACCGCGAAAATGCTGACTTTTTCGACTATGCGCTCAGAAAAAAGCGTACAAATAATATCGTTTTCAGATATAAAGAGGAATCCGCTTCGCGGATGCTATTTGAGAATGGGGACCTCTATCGCAGGTCCCCAAGCCCGCCGAGCTCTTGAACGCCGGGGGTGTTTCGCCCTCTGCGGAGGGCGACCAGAGGCTCTGCCTTACATGAAAGAGCCAGCTCTTTCATGTAGGACTCCGCAAGTTTTTTGAAAAAAGCTCGACCAAAAACTTTGGATGACATCGCCGGAAGCGAATGATAAATCTCTGCTCAGACTGTCAGCTCAACATCGTCTGCGGTCTCTGCATCTGCGAGCACCGGCGCGATGAATTCCTCCAGGAATTCCTCGACCTGCTGCACGCTTCTGCCGGTGTAATTCGCGGGATCGAGCTTGCTCTCCAGCTCCTCCGCCGTCACGCCGAAGATCGGGTCATTGACAATGCGCTTGCAAAGATCATTCTTCAGACCCTTCTGCTTGACTTCTGCGCCCGCTTCCATCGAATGCACACGGATATGCTCATGCAGCTCCTGACGGTCGCCGCCGTTTGCCGCTGCATCCATGATGACATTTTCCGTCGCCATGAACGGCAGTTCCGCCATGACGCGCTGACGGATCACGGCCGGATATACGACCATGCCGCTCGTGACATTCATCATGATATTCAGGATCGCATCCGCCGCGAGGAAGCCCTCCGCAACGGCAATGCGCTTGTTCGCGGAGTCATCGAGCGTGCGTTCAAACCACTGCGTTCCGGCGGTAAATGCCGGATTCAGCGTATCGGTCATCAGATAGCGGGCGAGTGCGGTGATCCGCTCGCAGCGCATCGGATTGCGCTTATATGCCATTGCCGAGGAACCGATCTGGCCGGATTCAAACGGCTCCTCCATTTCCTTGAAGGACTGGAGCAGACGCATATCATTCGCAAATTTCATCGCGCTCTGCGCAATGCCGGAAAGCACATTCAGCACCTGCGCATCGACCTTGCGGGAATAGGTCTGGCCGGAGACCGGAACGATCGCGTCCGGCGCAAAGCCCATTTCAACAGCGATCTTCGCTTCCATTGCACGGATCTTCGTACCGTCGCCGTGGAACAGCTCCATGAAGGATGCCTGCGTACCGGTCGTTCCCTTGGAGCCGAGCAGCTTCATTCTGCCGATCTGGAAATCCAGCTCCTCAAGATCCATGAGCAGCTCGTTCATCCAGAGTGTCGCGCGCTTGCCGACAGTCGTCAGCTGTGCGGGCTGGCAGTGCGTATAGGCAAGGCAGGGCTGCGCTTTCCATTCCTCCGCGAATTTCGACAGATTCCGCAGGACCGTCACGATCTTCGTGCGGACGAGCTTCAGCGCATCCCGCATGATGATGATATCGGTATTGTCGCCGACATAGCAGGAGGTCGCGCCGAGATGGATGATGCCCTTTGCATTCGGACAGACAAGGCCGTATGCATACACATGGGACATGACATCGTGACGGCATTCCTTTTCGCGCTTCGCGGCGGCTTCATAGTCGATATCCGTGATATGCGCTTCCAGCTCCGCGACCTGCTCGGCAGTGACATTCAGGCCAAGCTCATGCTCGGCTCTTGCCAGTGCGACCCAAAGGCGGCGCCATGTCGAAAACTTCTTGTCTGCGGAAAAGAGATACTGCATCTCCTTGCTCGCATAGCGGGTGCAGAACGGGGATTCATAGCTGTTTGTACTCATTGATCTTGATTCCTTTCATTCGGTATGTTTATCAGGCAGTCCCGCACAAAGCTGTGCAGCACTGTTTATTTTTCACTGATCGCGTAATTCCATTCTCTGCCTTGTTTATTGATGTAATAGCCGAGACGGGAGGGCGTTACCTGCTCATACGCGCCGACATAAACGAGTCTGCCGTCCTGAAACGCTGCCTCAAAGCCGTGCTCGATCTCCCAGTCACATCCGCCGCTGAAACGGAAATACAGCTGTCCCTCCTGCTCCGGCTCATCAATGAGCAGTTCACCGATCTGAACATACTGCATCATTTCACCTGCGGGCGTATCCTCCGTAATGACGGGCAGATCTTCGTCCTCAAAGGAAAAATCCTCGCCCGCATCCTCTTTTAACAACTCGATAAACGCCAGCGCATAGCGCTTTGCCGCCTCGCAAAGCTCGGTGATCGTTTCTCCGGAAAAGCTTTCAACAGTATCCACACAGCGACTGATATATTCATCGCTGACCTTGGCATCGAGCGCCACTGCGACCTCCATCTCCTGATCAAAGCGCTTGCTGTAATATTTTCCCTCGCGGAAGTATTTGCCCGGTGTCAGTTCGATTTTCACTTCATGTGCCTCCTTTTCTGCATCAGATCGCCGGCATTACTCTGCCGCCGGAGACCGGAATATAGGCGCCGGTCGTGAACGACGCGAGCGGCGATGCGAGAAATGCACACATCTGCGCGATTTCCTGATCGGTGCCGCGGCGTCCCAGCGGAACGGATCTCTCATAATCCGGCTGCGACTCGGTGTGATTGCGGCGGTCGTTTTCGGTGATCGTCCAGCCCGGCGCGACCTGATTGACCGTGATCTTATGCGGCCCCAGCTCCTTCGCCAGCACGCGGACAATGCCGTCCAGACCGCGCTTTGCAGCCGTATATGCACCGCATCCGGCCTCGGCCATTGCAGCACATTCCGTATTGATCACGACGATACGCCCGCCGCTGCCCTTTTCGATCAGCTCCGGCACAAACGCCTTGACCATGTGGACAGTCTGCATGACGCAGGACTGATACTGCCCGTCAAAGTCGATCAGCGGCTGGTCAATGATCGGCTTCCAGTCATACTGGATGACCGCATTGTGAACGAGAATATCCGGCACACCCATGCGCTGAATGACCTCTTTCTTCATGCGCAGCACATCTTCCGGCGAGGTGATGTCCGCCTGAACGGTCATGATGCGTCTGCCGGTCTTACGGCGCAGCTCAACAGCCAGCGCCTCGGCTTCCTCCCTGCCATGGAAATAATGCAGCACCAGATCGGCACCGCAGTCGGCGAATGCCGCAGCGATCACGCGTCCGAGCATTCCGGATGCACCTGTAATGACGGCAAGACTGCCGCGCAGATCAATCGTCAGCATAGATAAGCCCTCCGTTCGGTCGTAATAGAAGTATCGGGGTTCAGGTTGTCAGGCAGAGCGCGCTGCCCGACGGATAGCATAACGAAACGATGTGTGAATCAGAATAGGGAAGCTGCACAAAACGAACCGCCGCCGCCGCCGGATGATGGAAGATGATCTCATCCGAAAGCGTGAAGCCGAGCGAAGCAAAGCCGATCGCAAGGCCGCGGCCGTCCCATTTTGCATAGGCCTCCTTGAGTGTCCAAAAGCGCGAAAATGCGCGGTTTTTATCTTCATCTGCACGAATCGCGGCGATCTCCGCCGGTGTGCAGACCTTTTCAAGCAGAGAATCCGGAACACTGCGCGGCGCTTCGGCATCCACGCCGAGCGGCATCCTGCCGGCCGCCGCGACCGCAAGTCCGCGGCAGTGCGAGAGATTCATATGCAGAAAATCATGTATCAGCTGCGGTTTTCCGAGTCCGCTGCGCCGGATGACGGCATGGTATACGCCGAAATCCTCCGCAAGTGCCGCGCCGAGCAGATCGAGCGCCGCGAAATGTGCCGCCCTGTGGCTCTGCCGCCTGCCGGTATCGGGAAGCGGCTCCGCATAGACGCGAAACATCAGCTGATGCGTTGTTTTTTCGTATGCAGAGAGTAAAATCTCCATTATGTGAACAAAATCCTTGCGGCGCTGCATCCGATGCGGTCACAGCCCGCCGCGAGAAAGGCTTCCATTGCTTCGCGGGTACGGATGCCGCCCGCAGCCTTGATCTTTACGCTGCTGCCGATATGCTTTTTGAACAGCGCAATATCGTCCAATTCTGCGCCTGCCGTGCCGAAACCTGTCGAGGTCTTGATATAATCCGCGCCGGCCTCTGTCACCAGCTCACAGCAGCGGATCTTTTCCTCCTCCGTCAGATAACAGGTCTCGATAATGACCTTCAGCACGGTATCATGACAGACCGCCCGCAGCGCTTTGATCTCCTCGAAAACAATATCATCATTACCGTTTTTCAGCGCAGATACGTTGATTACCATGTCGATCTCGGATGCGCCGAGGCGGATCGCTTCCTCTGCCTCTGCGGCCTTTGCTGCGGCTGTCGAATAGCCCAGCGGAAAGCCGACGACCGTGCAGATATTGAGCGCCGGATAGGTCTCATGTACCTGCTTCACCCAGAAGGGCGGGATGCAGACCGATGCGGTGTGATATTGCAGCGCTTCCTCGCAGATCTGCGCAATATCCTCCCATTTTGCAGTCGGCTTCAGCACCGTATGGTCAATATGCGAAAGGATCTCCGCATTTGTCATATGTGTTACCTCTTTTCATCATGATACATCATCGTGCGCGCCGCAGCGGTCACAAAGGTCACAACCGCGCTCAGGATCGCCGCCGCCGTTACAAGTACGCCAGACACGCAGTATCTGTATTCGCTGCGCATCACATCGCCCTGTGTCATCAGCAGAATGATGATCCAGTCCGCAGCGATGACCGCGAGTTTTTCCAGTAAATACGGCCGGAAATCGTGCATCACGGTCAGGATGCTGTTCCGCCGCGAGGTGAAGATCTCCGTTTGCAGAAACGACAGCGCGAAATCCGCAAGCAGCACGCCGAGCGAAGCAATGCTGTAAATATAATCCGCCGGTTCACCGAATACGAATAGCAGAATCAGCAGAATATGGAGCGGGAGCAGCAATAAAACCGCGTATTTACGAAGATTTTTCATCTTTCTGCTCCTTTTTCGGCTTCCGCAGAAATGCGCGGTCGGTCGCCGCAAAGATCAGCAGAAGCACGCCGTTCAGCGCAAGCCGCGTCGCATAGAGCGAGACTGTCTCCGTCATCGGTGAAACGCCGTCCAGCGAAGCACTCAGCAAACTGAGATTCGGATATTTCAAAAGCTGGATGACCGTCACTGCAAGGCTCAGTACAAACGGCGCAAGGATCGCCGCAAAAAACACGTTTTTACGCGATAATCCGGTCTGCTCCTCCGTTTGCAGGAAATGATAAAGCAAGGCCGTCACGAGGGCGGAAAGCCCGCACATCCAGATGCGCATTTCCAGCAGGGAATACATCACCCAGCAGAAAATTTGCAGAAACAGGCTGCCGAGGAAAATCAGTATGCATCGCTTCACGGTTTCTCCGCGTTCCATTCGGCAGCCCCCTTATCCGTTATTCTTCGTCGGATGCGTCCTCATCGGGCTCGTCATCCTCTGCGGGTTCATCCGCTTCGGCGGCCTCCTCCGCGGCAATTTTTGCGCTCTCGGCAGATTCCTCTGCTGCTGCCTCTGCCTCCTGCGCCTTCAGCTCCTCCTCGGAGAGCTGCTCGACCTCGGTGATCTCCGCGTCATCCTCATGCTCGGTGCGCGTGAAGGACATCACTCTGCCGTCCTCTGAAACGCGCATCACGCGGACACCCTTTGCCATTCTGCCCATGATGCGGATATCTGCAGTGCGGATGCGGATGATGATGCCGTCGCTTGAGATCATCATGATATCATCGGTCTCATCGACGACCTTGATGCCGCAGACCTTTCCGCGTTCTTCGTCCGGCTTATAGTTATTGAGACCGAAGCCGCCGCGGTTCTGAATGCGGTAATCCTCGATCCGCGAACGCTTGCCGAAGCCCTTTTCCGTAACGGTCAGCAGCGTTGCGCCTGCGCGGACTCTCGCCATGGAGACGATCTCGTCATCGCCGCGCAGCTTCATGATCCGGACACCGTGCGCACTTCTGCCCTGCGGCCGAATGCAGTTTTCATCGACACGGATCGCCATGCCGTTTCTTGTTGCGACAAAGAGCTGATCGTGTCCGCCTGTCATGCGCACACCGGCGATCTCGTCGCCCTCCTCCAGCTTGATCGCGATCAGGCCGTTCTTCCGGACATTCCTGTATGCCGGCAGCGCCGTCCGCTTGATCTTGCCGTTCTTCGTCACCATGACGATATAGCTTTCATCGTTGAATTCGCTGACCTTCATCATCGCAGCGATCTTTTCATTTTCAGCGAGCGGGAGCAGATTGATGATATTCGTACCCTTGGAATCTCTGCCGCCCATCGGAATCTCGAAGCATTTCAGATCGAACATGATGCCGCGGTTCGTGAAGAACAGCACATGGTCGTGGCTCGATCCGACAAACATCTCGGAGACAAAATCCTCCTCACGCTGCTTCATGCCGGAGACACCTCTGCCGCCGCGCCGCTGCGATTTGTAGACCGCGGCCGGAACGCGCTTGATATAGCCGAAATTCGTGTATGTCACAACGCAGTCCTCGACCGGGATCAGATCCTCGATATCCATTTCACCGCTGACGCTCTCGATCGCTGTGCGGCGCTCATCGCCGTACTTTCCGCGGATCTTTTCGAGATCCTCGCGGATGATCTCCAGCACGCGCTCCTTGTGCGACAGAATATCGCGCAGGTCGTTGATATTGTCGCAGAGCGAGCGGACTTCGTTCAGGATCTTTTCACGCTCCAGACCTGTCAGCTGACCGAGACGCATCTGCACAATCGCATCTGCCTGTGCCTCGGAAAGTCCGACGGTCGGATAGATCTTCTCGGAGGGATCGACAGCCAGTCCCATTGCCTTGCTGTATGCTTCATCCTCCAGCAGTTTGGTCAGATCGACCTCGGCAAAGCGCGAGATCAGGCGCTCCTTACCTTCGGCGACCGACTTCGATGTACGCAGGATCTCAACGACCTCGTCAATGAAATCCAGTGCAACGAGAAATCCCTGCAAAAGATGCGCACGCTCACGCGCCTTGCGCAGATCGAAGCGGCAGGCACGCTGCACGACATCGGTCTGATGATCGAGATAGTGAACGAGAATCTCTTTCAGCGAAAGCTCCTTCGGGATGCCGTTGACCAGTGCAAGATTGATCATGCCGTAGGTATCCTGAAGCTGCGTGTAGCGGAAAAGCTGATTCAGCACGAGATTCGGATTCGCGTCCTTTTTCAGCTCGATGCAGATGCGCACCTTCTCCTTGCGGCCGGATTCGTCGCGGATATCGTGAATGCCCTCGACGCGCTTATCCTTTGCCAGCTCCGCGATCGACTTGATCAGCTCCGCCTTGTTGACCATGTACGGAATCTCCGAAACGATGATGCACTGACGGTTCTTGATCTCGGTGATCTCGGTCTTCGAGCGGACAGTCAGCTTGCCGCGGCCTGTTGCATAGGCAGCGCGCATTCCGGCTCTGCCCATGATGATGCCGCCGGTCGGGAAATCCGGCCCCTTGATGAACTGCATCAGCTGTTCCAGTGTCGCATCCGGATTCGTCATCAGATAATCCAGCGCATCAATGACCTCGCCGAGATTGTGCGGCGGGATATGCGACGCCATACCGACTGCGATACCCTCGGAGCCGTTGACCAGCAGATTCGGGAATCTCGCCGGCAGAACGACCGGTTCCTTCAGACGGTCATCATAGTTCGACTGGAAATCGACGGTTTCCTTCTGGATATCCGTCAGCATTGCCAGCGACATTTTCGTCATCTTCGCCTCGGTATAACGGTAAGCAGCAGGCGGATCGCCGTCAACGGTACCGAAATTGCCGTGGCCGTCCACGAGCGGATAGCGCATCGAAAAGCTCTGCGCCAGACGCACCAGCGCCATATAGACCGAAGCATCGCCGTGCGGGTGATATTCACCCAGCACCGTACCGACAATGTCGGCGCACTTACGGTAGGGCTTATCCGGTGTCAGGCTTTTTTCAAACAGCGTATAGAGGATGCGGCGGTGAACCGGCTTCAGGCCGTCCCGCACATCCGGCAGCGCACGGGAGGTGATGACAGACATCGAATATGCAAGAAACGATGAACGCATTTCCTCCTCAATGTCACGGTGGATCGTGATGGCTTTACTTGTGTCGTACAAGGATTCTGCCTCCTCTTTTCATGAAATAAAATCATGCAGCGGACCGGACTGCATCCGCAGCCGTTCCGTTCATGCGGTTTGACTTATGTTCGCGGACATTCACGCAAGGCGGAAGATTTTCCGGAGCTGTGCTGTCTCGTCCTCCGAGAAATCCTTCTTCGGAATGACATAGAAATTCGAGCGGACAAGATAGACCAGAAAGTATTCCGGGTATTCGTGGATCTTCACGCCGTTTCCGAAGCGGATCTCCGTCGGCGGGATCGGTTCATCCTCGGCCGGTTCCTCCGGAAAAAGCTGCTGAAAGCCGTTTCCGTCCGGCTTTTCACCGTCAGCATTCTCCGGCTCTGCGGGGACTTCTGCTTCGGGCGCTGATTCCTCTGCGGCCGGCGCATCCTCTGTCCGGATCTCCAGCCCGTCCTCAAAAACGGAAAGCGCATAGGTATCCTGCTCGACCTCTTTCAGCGCTTCATGCACCGACCGGCGCAGCTTGAGCGTCCGGTACCAGCGCACGATAATAATCGCAGCGCAGGTGAGGATCAGGATATATGCAAGCGTCTGCGTATTGTCCTTGATGACCGCATGAACATATACGCCGGCGACCGCCAGCAGAACTGCGGTCAGGAGAAAATTCTGCGGATAGGCGTATTTCTTCTGGAAATTCCGGAATGCATCGTCGAACATCGCAAGCGGGATATGATAGCTGCGCTCCAGCAGCGGTGTCTTATTCGCCATCTTCCGCTTCCTCCGTCTCCTCGGCAATGATATCCTCGAATGCTTCCTCGATATCTATTTCCGGCACATCCATTGTCTCGGTATGTGCTTCCTGCTGCGCATCATCCGCAGCATCTGTTTCCTCGTCCTCGCCGTAAACCGGTCTGCCGTCCGGATCGACACGCTGTCCCTTTTCATCATAGAGCCGGAGCTGCTTTGCGCCGTAATACCGGCCGCAGAGATCGGCAGTCACCGAGGATGCATTCTCGTCATCCTCCGGAACAGGCGGTTCCTCGCCGTCCACGATCGAGGCCGTTTCGAGCTGATGATAGCCGCCGGAGCAGTTTTCCTCGGCAAATTTCCGGATCGCGGCGATCTCCTGCCGGTTCAGGTCGCGCTTTGCGACATAGACAAACTGATTGACAATCTTATTCTCCGCGAACAGAAAGCCGCGGGCATTCTCATATGCCACGAGACTGCCGGTGCCGATCGAGGTGACCGCATCGGCCAGCTCATCGGGATCCATTTTCTCGGTCTCGTCCTTCTCAAAGATCTCCATGACCGTCAGCGAATGCGGATAGAATGTGATCTCGCGCCATTCGCCGAACTGGAGCCGGTTTGTCGCAATGAACTTTTTATTTGCCGGTGTGAAATAAAATGCCACGCCCGCCAGCAGACAGCCGAGCGTATAGAACAGAAATGTCATGCGCTTCAGCAGGATGCAGAGCAGCACGCAGATCACGCCGAGCACGATGCAGGTGACGACGCCGATCATGCGGTCGCTGCCGCGTTCGTTGTTGAGATAGATGCGGTATACATCATCAAAATCGCTGTCCTTCATTTTCGTTTGGACAGTCAGGAGCTTTTCTTCCTTTGCCATAGATTCCCTTTCGGATCAGACATCCAGATTCACAGCATATTTTGCATTGGTTTCGATAAATTCGCGGCGCGGCTGCACCTTGTCGCCCATGAGGATCGAGAATATCTCGTCGGCCTTCATTGCGTCCTCCATTGTGACCTTGATCATCGTGCGCGTTTCGGGATCCATTGTTGTTTCCCAGAGCTGCTCGGGGTCCATCTCACCGAGACCCTTGTAGCGCTGCACCTCGACCTTTGCGCCGTTTGCGGAAAGCTCTGCGATATACTGATCGCGTTCCTCATCGGAAAATGCGTATTTATGTGTTTTTCCCTTTGTGACACGGAAAAGCGGCGGCTGTGCGATATACACATTGCCGTTCTCGATCAGCGGACGCATAAACCGGAAGAAGAAGGTCAGCAGCAGCGTCCGGATGTGACAGCCGTCCACATCGGCATCGGCCATGATGATGACCTTGCCGTAGCGCAGCTTAGTAATGTCGAAATCCTCGCCGATCGAGGTGCCGAGCGCCGTGACGACCGGCTGGAGCTTGTCATTGCCGTAGACCTTGTCGATGCGGACGCGCTCAACATTGAGCATTTTGCCCCAGAGCGGCAGGATCGCCTGATAGCGCCGGTCTCTGCCGTCCTTTGCGGAGCCGCCTGCGGAATCACCCTCGACGATATAGATTTCCGTGAATTCGATATCGCGCTCGGAGCAGTCCGCGAGCTTGCCCGGCAGAGAAGCGGATTCCATTGCGGATTTCCGTCTTGCGGTCTCACGCGCTTTCTTCGCGGCCTCTCTTGCGCGCTGTGCATCCTGCGATTTCTCGAAGATTGCCTGCGCAACAGTCGGATTTTCCTCGAGGAAATCCATGAGCTTGTCGGTGACGATCTGCTCTACAAAGGGCTTTATTTCCGGATTGCCGAGTTTGACCTTTGTCTGGCTCTCGAACTGGCAGTCCGTCAGCTTGACGGAAATGATCGCGGTCAGACCCTCGCGGACATCCTCGCCCATGAGCTTTGTGTCATCCTTCATCAGACCGAATTTTTTGCCGTATTCGTTGATGACCTTTGTCAGCGCATTGCGGAAGCCGATCTCATGCACGCCGCCGTCGATCGTATGCACATTGTTCGCGAACGACATGATGACTTCGTTATAGCTGTTGTTATACTGCATCGCGATCTCAACGGCGTTGTCGCCCTTTTTGCCGTTGAAATAGATGACCTGATCGGAGATCGGATCCAGACCGCGCGTCTTGTGAATATGCTCGATGAACTGCCGGATGCCGCCCTCATAGCAAAGCACCTCGTGGCGGTCCTCCTCCGGGAAACGCTTGTCCTCGATCTCGATCGTCAGGCCGGCATTCAGGAACGCCTGCTCGCGCATTCTCTTGAGCAGAACCTCGTAATCAAAGACCGTCGTTTCCTCGAAGATCTGTGCATCCGGCTTGAATGTGACGGAGGTGCCGTGGCGGTCGGTATCGCCGGTCACAGCAAGCTCCTTGTCATATTTTCCGCGCTCGAACCGCTGGAAATAGCTGTGCTTGCCGTCCCAGACGGTCAGCTCCAGCCATTCCGAAAGCGCATTGACGACCGATGCGCCGACACCGTGCAGACCGCCCGCGACCTTGTAGCCGCCGCCGCCGAATTTACCGCCGGCGTGCAGCACCGTGAAAACAACCGTTGCCGCGGAGATCTTTTCCTTCGGATGCATACCGACCGGAATGCCGCGGCCGTCGTCGGTCACACGGATGATATCGCCTTCGAGGATCTCGACCGTGATCTTGCTGCAGTATCCGGCGAGCGCCTCGTCGATCGAGTTATCCACGATCTCATAGACAAGATGATGCAGACCGCCGGAGCCTGTCGTACCGATATACATTCCCGGACGCTTCCGGACTGCCTCCAGTCCCTCCAGCACCTGTATCTGATTTTCGTCATATTCGCCCTCGACGGGCTCCTGTGTCAGCATTTCTTCAAGATCCATACTGTACGTTACTCCCTTCCGATCTGCGCCTGCCGCATCCCCTCACCGGTGCGGCTCTCAGAACATTGTCAATGCACGCTTGCGGAGCGTTGCGACCGAGATCGAGGATATATACGCGATCTCCTCGCCGTTCTCCATACAGACGACAAAGCTCTTCGGCATCTCCGCCGAGACATTGACGGCTCTGCCCTCTTTCTCCAACCGGCTCAGGTAAGCGCGGGTGTCCTGTCCGATCGTCGTATTTTCAATATCAAATACCCCGATCACGGTCGTATCGTTGATCGAGATCTGTTCTCCGAGATGAATATACATTATGCGCCCTCCGGCTCTGCATTCTGTTCCGTCAGACAGCCGTTTTCCATGCTGTAGCGGTTTCCCGTACCGGAAAATCCGACGGCCTCCGGCTGCGGTGTGGTCAGAAAGATCTGCATATCGTTGACGATATCATACACAAGCCGCTGACGCTGCGTGTCCAGCTCGCCCATGACATCATCCAGCAGAATGACCGGCGTTTCGTCCTTTTTGTCATAAAAGACCGCCGCCTGCGCAAGCTTCAGAACAAGCGCCGTGCTTTTCTGCTGTCCCTGCGAGCCGAATTCCCGCACGGAAAGTCCGCCGATCTTGCAGCTGAAATCGTCGCGGCCGGCGCCCTTTGCGGTAAAGCCGAGCCGGATGTCATCATCCGCACTTTTTTGCAGCTGCTCAAAATAATGCTGCTGCATCTCCTCCGTCGGCTTTTCGGGGATCTCCGAATTCCGGAACAGATTCGAGCGGTATTTCACGGCGAGCTTTTCCCTGCCGTCCGTGACCGATGCATACAGCTGCTCGCAGACTGCCGCAAGCTGCCGGATATACGCATACCGCAGGCAGGTCAGCAGACTGCCGTATGAAGCAAGCTGGATATCCCAGTCCGCAAGGTCGCGCTTTTTCGCGGTGCCGAGCTGGATCTGCTTCAGAACGGCATTGCGCTGCGCGGTCAGCTGATCGAACCGCCGCAGACAGCCGAGCATGGCCGGTGTGAGCTGCGAGCCGCAGAGATCCATGAAGCTGCGGCGCTTCTCAGGCCCCGAGCGGATCAGCTCGCGGTCATCCGGCGAGAATACCACGCACTGAAACTGCGAGAACAATCCGCTTCCGCCTTTGAGCGGAACGCCGTTGAGCAGGATTTTTTTCTGCTTGCCCTCGCCGCGTGCCATGTGGATCCGGATCTCCTGCACGCGTCTGCTGTCCTGAAATTTCAGATGCAGATGCATTGCCTGTGCTTTCAGCCCGATGAAATCCTTTTCCTTTGCGCCGCGAAAGCTGCGGCAGCCGGTACAGCTCCAGATTGCCTCCAGCAGATTCGTCTTGCCCTGCGCGTTATTCCCGCAGATCAGATTTCTGTCCGGATGCGGCGACATTTGCAGCTGTTCCAGATTGCGGAAGCCCTCCGCACTGAATGATAAGATCCGCATTTACGCATCTTCTTCCGGCGCCGTGACATTGACCTGATAATTCTCAACTGTCACGGTATCGCCCCCGCGGATCTTCTTTCCGCGCATTGTGCAGACCGCTCCGTTGACGCTGACCGCGCCGTCCTGAATGATCTGCTTTGCAAATCCGCCGGTATCCGTCAGCCCTGCGAGCTTCAGAAGCTGTTCGAGCTTGATGAACGGCGTTTTGATCGTAATATTGATCTGTTCCATAGCATTCTCCGTCAGCGGCGAACCTGAACCGGCATGATAATCGCGATCGAGCCGTCGCCGTCTGCCTCCATGATCTTGACTGCGCGGTCTGCTGCCGTCAGCATCAGGCGCACCTTGTCGCTCTGCACGACGCGCACCGCATCGAGCAGATAGCGGTTATTGAAGCCGATGACCATTTTCTCGCCGGTCATTTCGCAGCTGAGCACATCATCCACACTGCCGACAACATTCTGGCAGTTGATGAGCAGCCGGTCGTCCTCCAGCTGGAAGCGCACCGCGGTCTTGTTCTTCTCCGAGATGAGCAGTGCGCAGCGCTCTAAGCTGTCCATCAGCTCACGGCGGTTCAGTGTCAGCTCTGTCTTGACATTCTCCGGAATGCTGCGGCGATAGTTGATAAATTCGCCTGCGAGCAGCCGCGTATAAACAACATAGTGATTGATTTCGAACATCGCGTGGCTCTGGTCGAGACGGATCCGGCAGGGCGCTTCATTCTTTTCGTCATCGCCGAGCAGATGCTCGATCTCGCGGAGCGCCTTTGCCGGCACGACGAATTTCATCGGCTCCTGTCCGGGCAGCGGCTCTGTCCGGATCGCCATGCGGTAATTATCCAGCGCAACGATATTCAGCACATCGTCTGTCATTTCGATCAGCTCGCCGGTGAAAATCGGCTTGGTCTCATCGAGTGAAACAGCGTAGATCGTCTGGTCGATCATGTTCTTGAACAGGCTCTGCGGAATGACCGCGCCCTTGCCCTGTTCGATATCCGGCAGATCCGGATATTCGTCGGCACGCATTCCGGGAAGCTGACAGGATGTGCCGCTTCCGGTGATCGTAATTTTCAGGTGGTCATCGGTCTCGATCGTCAGAACGCCGTCGGGCATTCTGCGGACAAGCTCCGAGAAGAGACGGCTGTCTGTCAGCAGTGTTCCGCCCTCCTCAACGGCTGCCGGAATCTGCGTCCGGATACCGAGCTCCAGATCATAGCCGGTGAGGATCAGCTCCTGCCCCTCTGCGCAGAGGTGGATCGCAGCGAGTGCCTCCATCGGTGTCTTGGCGCTGGCAGCCTTTGCAACATTCGGCAGAACTTCTGTGAGGTCTGTTTTCTGACAGGTAATTTTCATTTGACAGAGATCCTTTCTGATGACAGTTCACGTTTTCCACAGCAGAACTCTTTGCGGAGAACCGCTTTGCGCTGTCTGTCATATGATATCATATTATATAAAACAGTAGGAATAGTAGAGGCCTTGAAATTGTGGAATCTTTTTCCGCCGCCTCAGAAAATCCCGCAGCCGCTTGAAAATCCGGCCGGAGACCGGGGTGATTTTTTTCCACGGCGCGATTGTGCAGAAATCTTGAAAAGTTGAAAACACTCTGTAACCTTTCCGGCCGGGTGTAAAAGGTGGAAACTGCGGGAGAAAATGTTGAAAATTTGGTTGAAACTGTGAATACTCGGAGTATATCGGGCTGTTTTCCACATTCCGGAGGTGGAAATTCTGATTTTTCCCGAAAATGCGCGGCTAGTTTTCAACATTTCTTTCAACAACTGTTGAAACACAAGAAATCCGAACAAACGCTCTTTGTTATCGCTTTGTAAATTTTCCAGTTCGTTGATTTTTGCATTTTCGACAGATTTCAAACAAATCAGAGCAATGCACAAAGAAGTGGAAAACCTTTCAGGATTATTTTCCGGAACCGTCACGAATAGTCTTGCTGATGCTTTCGATCGCATCGCGGAAATCGGAATCCTTCTTCATATTATTGACGACATATTTGACCGCATAGACGATCGTGGAGTGGTCGCGGTTGCCGAATTCCTCGCCGATCGCGGCAAGCGTCATCTGTGTGATATCGTGAACGAGATAGATCGCGACCTTGCGCGCATTGGAGATCTGCTGCGAGCGCTTCTTCGAGCGGATATCCTCCGGCGTCACGCCGTAGAGATTCGAGACCTCCTGAATGATATTCTCGACCGTGACCGGTGTCGGCTGCTCATCGGTGAGGATATCGCGGATGACGCTCTGCGCCATGGAAAGCGAGGGGGCGGAATCTGCAAGCGATTTCAGCGCCTTCAGACGCTTGACAGCGCCCTCCAGCTGACGGATATTCGATTTCAGGCGGTTCGCAATGAACTCTGCCACATCGTCCGGAATATTGAGATCCAGCAGCTCTGCCTTGCGGCGGATGATCGCGACGCGTGTTTCAAAATCCGGCATGGAAATATCCGTGATCAGGCCGGATTCAAAGCGTGTGCGGATGCGATCCTCCAGAATGCGGATATCCTTCGGCGGACGGTCGGATGTCAGGACGATCTGCTTGCCGGCTGCGTGCAGGATATTGAAGGTGTGGAAGAATTCCTCCTGCGTGGATTCCTTGCCGCCGATGAACTGCACGTCATCGACCAGCAGCACATCGGCGCTGCGGTATTTGCCGTGAAAATCGGAGGTATCCTTCTTCTGCTGGATCGCCTCAATCAGCTCATTCGTAAATGTTTCGCCCGTGACATAAATAATATTGAGATCCGGATCGCGCTTTTTCATCTCGTGTGCGATCGCCATGAGCAGGTGCGTCTTGCCGAGGCCGGAAGGCCCATAGATGAACAGCGGGTTATAGGTATTGCCGCTGCCGTCGCCGCGTGCAATGCTCGTGCAGGCCGCGTAAGCAAACTGGTTCGAGCCGCCGACGATAAACGTATCAAAGGTGTAGGCATATTCGCCGTCGCCGGAATGTCTGTTCAGCTCCGCGACGGGGTTTTCCTCCGCAGGGGTATTGTTCTCCGCTTCCTCATTCTGCTCCTGAACGATCAGACGCAGATTGACCGGAAAACCGAGAATCTGCGTAAACGCATCCTGAAGCGGATGCGAGTAATTATTCTCAACGATCGAGCGCTGAAATTCGGAGGAGCAGTAGATGACAGCATCCGTGCCCTCCAGTCTTGCCGGACGCAGCGTGTCCAGCCAGAGTCCCTTTGCCACATTTCCGACCTTACCGTCTTTCGAGCAGTATTCCTTCACCGCTTCAAACACTTCTTCAAAGGAATTCACGGGTTTGTTCACATCCTCTTTCTGTATATTATAAATAGTATTGTCCCAGCAGACAGACTGACCCCTGAAATCGGCCGATTTTTGCCGTTTTCAGGACAGTCGCATACAACATATATTATAGCATATTGCGCTGTTAATTTCAAGCTTTCATACAAATCATTGTCGCTTTATACAAAACTTGGCACTTGTTTCCGGCGGATATTGAGTGATTGATTTTTCTGCGCTGCAAGCGGATTCCTGCGCTCCCGAAGAAGCGTTTGCGGCTCAAAAAAATGCGGTTCTGCTCTTGCAATTTCAGGCGATATGTGATATAATAAAAAATGGATCAGCATAAGATTGTGAAAAAATTATCAATATCAGTCTGATCCGACAGCTACGAAAGGATGGTTTCCGAAAATATGGATAAAAAGCCGTTGAATGCGCAGTCAGCCGATGCGCTTGCTGCCCTGCTTCAGCAGACGAAGGATGCCTATGATGCATTTCAGGCAAAGAAGCTCAGCCTGAATATGGCACGCGGCAAGCCCGGCCCCGAACAGCTTGATCTGACACTTCCGCTCATGGATGCACTGCCCGCTGATGCCGGCATGATCTCTGAGAGCGGCGATGACTGCCGCAATTACGGTGTGCTTTCCGGCATTTCCGAGGCAAAGAAGCTCTTTGCGGATATTCTCGGTGCAAAGCCGGAGGAGATGTTTGTCGGCGGAAACTCCAGTCTTGAGCTGATGTTCGCCTGCCTGCAAATTGCTTATGTCAAGGGCATTGCCGGATGTCCGGCATGGAAAACGCTGGACAAGGTCAAATTCCTCTGTCCGGTTCCCGGCTATGACCGCCACTTTGCACTGACAGAGTATTTTGATGTTGAAATGATCCCTGTTCCGACTGATGAAAACGGCCCGGACATGGCGTTAGTCAAAAAATATGTTGAGTCCGATCCGGCAGTCAAGGGCATCTGGTGTGTGCCGGTCTATGCGAATCCGTCCGGCATTGTTTACAGTGACGAGACCGTCCGCGCATTTGCCGCACTGAAGCCCGCCGCGAAGGATTTCCGCATCTTCTGGGATAATGCCTACTGCATTCACCATCTGGTCGAAAATCCGAAAAAGCCGCTGACGATCAATCAGGCCTGCGAGGAATCCGGCAATACCGATATCTTCTATCAGTTTGTTTCCACCTCGAAGGTCACATTCCCCGGCGCAGGCGTGGCCGCGTTCAATACATCCAAAACGAATCTCGATGAGCTGAGCAAATCGCTCGGCATCCAGACGATCGGCTTTGATAAGCTCAATCAGCTCCGTCATGTGCGGTTTTTCGGCAATGCCGACAAGATGCGCGCACATATGGAAAAGCACCGTGCAGTGCTGAAGCCGAAATTCGATATCGTGCTGGATATGCTGGAGCAGGAGATCGCGCCGCTCGGCATCGCAAGCTGGACAAAGCCGGAGGGCGGCTATTTCATTTCGTTCAATGCGCCGAAGGGGACGGCTAAGCGCATCGTGCAGCTCTGCAAGGAGGGCGGCGTTACGCTGACCGGCGCAGGCGCGACCTATCCCTATAAGAACGATCCGGATGACAGCAATATCCGCATCGCACCGACCTATCCGAAATGCGAAGAGCTTACTCAGGCAATGGAGCTTTTCTGCATCTGCGTGAAACTCGCAGCGCTTGAACAGCTCACAAAATGATCCGGCGGATCCATAATTCGGAGGAAGGCGGCATTTTTGCTTTCTTCATTCTGATCTGCCTTATTATTCTGGCAATCTGGTTCGGCTATGCCCGCATCCGGAAAATCTGGTTCTATCGCCGGCGCAATACCCGCTTTTACCGTGCGCAGGTCACATCCGTCAGCTCCTACCGCTATGACAACGGCCCGCATACTCTTTCGCATAAGCGTTATGTGGTTGAGGTTTCGTGGGATGATGAATCGGAGGGGGAACTGCACGCGTCACTGGAGCTTGGAAATCCGCTTTCTGCATGGATTTACAAGCAGAGCGGAACGGCAAGGATCGCCGTTGTCCGCGACCGCAGAAAGCCGCGTCAGATTGCAGATGAACCGGAGACGGAGGATGATCCGCTGCTTTCGCCGCATCTGCAAAAGGAGCTGCGGAAAATGAAGAAGCTCCGCGATTCGGGACAGCGTCCGGAGCTATATGTTCCGGAGGAGGAGATCATGTTCCGCTCGCAGCGCAGACGGGTTTTCCTCGGCGCGTTTCTTTACTTCGTTTTTATTCTGATCCCGATTATGCTGGTGCCGGTGATGATCCTGTTCGGCTGGTATCTGCGTATAAACGGATCGTGACAAAATAATTATAAAGGAGAAGTTCATCATGATTGATATTAAGTTTCTGGTAAACAACAAGGAAGCTGTCAAGGAAAATATCAAAAAGAAGTTTCAGGATGACAAGCTTCCGCTCGTTGATGAAGCGGCGGAGCTGTATGCACAGATCCTTGAGGCAAAGCACATCTCGGAGGATCTCCGCGCACAGCGCAATAAGCTCTCGGCACAGGTTCCGGTTCTCATGAAGGCCGGCAAAAAGGATGAGGCTGAGGCGATCAAGGCACAGGTCAAGGAAAATGCCGTCACCATGAAGGAAAAGGAAACCGTCATGGACGAGCTGAGCGCCAAGCTCGATGACATCATGAAGCGCATCCCGCAGATCATTGATGCATCGGTGCCGATCGGCAAGGACGACAGTGAGAATGTCGAGGTCGAGCGCTTTGGTGAGCCAGTCGTTCCGGATTACGAGATTCCGTATCACGCGGATATCATGGAGAGACTGAGCGGTCTTGACAAGGATTCCGCAGGCAGAGTTGCCGGAACCGGTTTCTATTATCTCATGGGCGACATTGCGCGTCTGCATGAGGCAGTTCTCGCATACGCAAGAGATTTCATGATCGACCACGGCTTCACTTATATGATCCCGCCGTTCATGATGCACAGAAGCATCGTCGAGGGCGTTATGTCCTTCGAGGAAATGGAAGCGATGATGTATAAGATCGAGGGCGAGGATCTCTATCTTATCGGCACCTCGGAGCATACGATGATCGGCCGGTTTGTCAATCAGATCGTCGATGAAAGTTCGCTCCCGCTGAAGCTGACATCCTATTCGCCCTGCTTCCGCAAGGAGATCGGTTCGCACGGTCTGGAGGAGCGCGGCGTTTACCGCATTCACCAGTTTGAGAAGCAGGAAATGATCGTACTCTGCAAGCCGGAGGAAAGCATGGACTGGTACAATAAGATGTGGAAGCTCTCTGTGGATCTGTTCCGCAGCATGGAGATTCCGGTGCGTCAGCTCGAATGCTGTTCGGGTGATCTGGCAAACCTCAAGGTCAAGTCCTGCGATATCGAAGCATGGTCGCCGCGTCAGAAGAAATATTTCGAGGTCTGCTCCTGCTCGAATCTCGGTGATGCACAGGCACGCCGCCTGAAGATCCGCACAAAGGGCGAGAACGGTACATACCTTGTTCATACGCTGAACAATACCGTAGTTGCGCCGCCGAGAATGCTGATTGCTCTGCTGGAGAATCACTATCAGCCGGACGGCTCTGTCAATATTCCTGCTGTTCTCCGTCCGTACATGGGCGGCAAGGACAAGATCGTCCCGAAGAACTAAACAAGAATTGATATCAGAGTACGCACGATTATAAATACTGCAAAACAGCCGCTGTTCGCAAAATGAACAGCGGCTGTTTTTATGTTGCATATCGTTTTGAGATTTTCGCTGCGGTATCTGCGATCTCATCCCTCAGAGAATCCGGCGAAAGCACCGTGACATATTTTCCGTATTGCAGCGCCCAGTGTGTCATTGCAGTCGGATTGACATTGACCGTGACTTCAACCGTATTGACGCGCTCGCCTGCTTTCATGTGAACATCCTTCCCGAACCAGTCAAGAATATCACCGAGGATATCCGCTTCTGCAAGAATGCGTACCTCGACGGCATCCCCGCTGTACATATACAGCTGTTCGGCAAAATGCTCTTTGTGGAGGGAATGCCCTTCCGTATCAGAGAGCGGCAGCCGTTCAAATTCCTCCTCGATCCGGATATCCATGATCCGGTCGATCCGGTAATTGGAAAGATGACGGTAGGGCTCCTTGCAGCAGATCAGATAATAGCATCCGTGTGAAACAATGATCTCGTAGGGGCTGACCAGATAATACCGCTTTGCGCCCTCGTCGGTCTGCCGCGGGATCAGCTTCGGTTTGCCGTCCGCATCCAGTGTGTATTTGCCGTACAGAAATCTGACCATCCGGTTTTTCCGAATTGCTTCGCAGAGCAGCTCGATCGAATACAAAAGCTGCTGCGCCGGCATTGTATGCAGATATGTGATATGGGCATTTTGTTTCGCATTCTGAAATGCCGGCGGAGCAAGCCGCACGATTTTTCCGATCAGCGCCTCACGCTGGGCATCCGGAATCGCCGGCATTCCGGAGATCATATCGCAGAGCAGCCGCAGCTCACTGATCTCGAACTGCGGTTCCAGATACCAGTCCGTCAGCATTTGCTCCTGCGAGCCGTCCGGCAGGTTCCGTGTGCGCGGTTCTGCACAGAGCGGGAATCCGGCTTCGCGTAAAATATCCAGATAGGATTTCAGTGTCCGCCGGTTCAGCCGGATGCCGAACCGCCGTTCCATTGCATCGAGCAATGCCTGCTGTGACATTTTATGCTCGCGGTCGGTCTCCTCCCGCAGAACCGTCAGCAGATTGAAAAGTGCGATTGATTTCATGCAGCACCTCCCTGATTGGCGGGTGCAGTCTCCGCAGGCTTGACGACAGGATCATTGACCGCTTTGAGATAGTTTTGCAGATTCTTGTCAAAATCAACAGTCAGAACCATTTGTCCGTTCGGCGCTGTCTGATTTGCAAATGTTCCGTCCGCCGGAATGCGCAGCTGCTGCATATCGTAATAGAGCAGCTTGACCGGCAGCTCGAAGGATTTGAGATAAAGCTTTCCGGTTGTCATATTTGTACTCAGCTCCGGCAGTGCTTTGACAAGAATCGACGGAATTGAGGTCGGCTTGAGATGCTTCATCTTGTCAAGCATTAGATCAAGCACCTCGCGCTGCCGTTCGGTACGCTCAAAGTCGGCATTGCCGACATAGCGGATGCGGGCATAGGCGAGCGCCTGCTTTCCGTTCAGCACAAAGGTGCCGCCGCTCGGAAGAAAATCCGCTTTCGGATCGTCGCCCATGATCGCATTGACTTCACTCTCCAGAATGACATTGATCGCCTCAGCTTCTTTGTCAGTGACCGTGATTTTCAGTCCGCCGACAGCGTCAGCGATATGAACGAATGATTTGAAATTGACGCAGATATAATCATCGACACGGATCCCGAAATTATTCGCGATCGTATCCATGAGCAGTGTCGCACCGCCATATGCATATGCGGCATTGAGCTTGTCGTTGCCGTGATTCGGTATGGTGACATAGGAATCGCGCATCAGCGAGGTCATTGTCATCGTATTGTTATGGCTGCTGAAGCTGAGCAAAATCATGGTGTCGGCGCGGCCGCGGTCTGTTTCGGTTCGGTTATCCGTTCCGATGAGCAGAATATTTTTGACAGACGCATCTGCTTCGGCCGCTCCGACAATCAGATTGCGAACTTCTGTCTGCTCATATTTCAGCTGCTTGATCGCGAGCAAAGCGATGCATGAGTAGATCGCGAACAGCGAAAGAATGAATATCAGAACCGCGGTGACGATTCTTCTCAGGCAGCTCTTTTTTTTGCGCTTGCGTTTTTTCTTTGTAGATTTCTGTTCGTCACGGGTTTTGGCAGTCGAGGGCTTCGGCGGACGTTCCGCAAATTCCGGCCGCTGATAGGTTGGGCGTCCGCCGACGGTACGGGTCGGTTCAGACTGATCGTCAGGCGGAAGCTGTGTCTGATAGGATGCACGGCGCACCTGCATGGTCGGCCTTGTATCTTCCGGCGGCGGGCCGAGTCTCTGCCGGGCATCGCGGTTGACAGTCCGCTGCGGCTGCTGTAAGGTTCGCTGTTCGGGATTGACGCGCTGACGGTTTACATTCCGGACATCCGATCTTCTTGCACCGTTTTGCGGGTTTGGATTTTGTTGCCGCGGCTGTCCCTGACTCGGATTCGCCTGACCTCCGGAGGCACGGCGATACGCATTTTCATCGGGAATCGGCAGCTCTGTCGTATTGGAAAAGCGGTCGCTCATTTGTATCTTCCTTTCTTTTTTTGCAACTGGGTCTTCTATTTTATTATATCGCAGGTCAATCGGCTTGTCAATAGATTATCCAATCTGTATTGATTTGATATTGCTTTGTTACCGGTTCTTTGGGAATTCTTCATCCTTGAAACCAGTGGTTCGGGTACTCCCCTGTGTCTGTCAGCACCCCTCTCCCGTCTGAAAAATCCGCTTCGGAGGCGGGTTTTGAAGCGGGGGAGCAAGTGGGATGCTGCATTCGCGCTGCATGGCAGTCCGGCTGATTTCTTTTAGTTTTACATATACATGATGTATACTATTTGTGCTGCCTGTCCCAGCTGAAATCCGGCATCAATCCGGTTTATTCGGCAGGATTCCTGATTGTTCCACGTGGAACATCAAAGCGGATCGCGCTTGATACGGGCGAATCTTCTTGGGTACATTTCCGGTGTTTCGGTATCCTTTTGCAGCACGATCAGATGCTTGCACTCCCCGTCCAGCGTATACGGCTGCTCGCTCAGAACACTGCATCCGAGCTTTGCTGCTGCCTCTGCAAATCGCTCATCAGCCGGATTGTACTGCTTTCCCTTCATTGCGATCAGGCTGCCGCCGACTTTCAGATAGCGGACAGAGACTTCTGTCAGCATGGATCCCGCAGCCATTGCGCGGGATACCACAATATCATACTTGCCCTCGAATTCAGGCATTCGGGCGATTTCCTCCGCACGCCCGGCGGCAGTCCTGACATCCAGTTTCAGTGCCTGAATAACGCTTCGGCAGAATTCGATTTTCCGCAGTTCACTGTCAAGCAGCGTGATTTGCAGATGCGGAGATAATATGGCCAGCGGAATACCGGGTACACCTCCGCCGGTGCCGATATCAATAATGCTGCCTGTTTCGGGCAGTGTAGTCAGCAGATATGCTGAATCCAAAAAGTGGCGCTTCCAGATCTCAGATTCCGTTTTGACTGCGGTGACATTCTGTACTTTGGATTCATCAATCAGCATATTTGCGTAACGGCTCAGCAGTTCATACTGTTGTTCTGTCAGCGTGACTTGTATCTGGCAAAATAATGCATTTGCCTGTTCAAATGAGATCATCAGATTTTTCCTCCGGCTTTCAGCCATGTCTGGAGTATGGAAATATCGGCGGGAGATACACCGGATATTCTGGACGCCTGTGAGAGATTTTCCGGCCGAACCCTTCCGAGCTTTTCTACCGCCTCCGATGACAGTCCGTGAATGGTTGTATAGTTCGTGTCTTTCGGCAGTTTGATGCGCTCATAGCGCGCGGACTGCGCGTTTTGTTGTTCCTGTCTTTGGATGTACTGTTCATATTTGATGATATGGCTGACCTCTGCGGGTTCCTCACCCTGTAATGCAAAGTTACAGTGTAATATATCTGCTAAAATATTAAACTTAACCTGCGGCCTGCGCAGTAATGCATCCAATTTTACGCTCTGTGTCAATGGCGATGTCCCGCATTCAGACAGATATGCGTTTATCTCTGACGGCGTGACTGTTTTATTCCTGATCTGCTCTATCGCTGAATGGATCCGCTCCTGCTTTTCGGTAAAATCCTTCCATCTTGTATCGGAAATCAGTCCGTATTCGCGGCCGATTGGCGTCAGACGCGCATCTGCATTGGAATGGCGCAGCGAAAGTCTGTATTCGCTTCTCGCAGTCATCATTCTGTAGGGATCCTCTGTTCCTTTGGTGACCAGATCGTCTATCAGCGTACCGATATAGGAGCTTTTTCTGCTTAATTCGAGCTCTTTCTCCTGTTTCACATAGGCTGAGGCGTTAATTCCAGCAATAATTCCCTGTGCTGCGGCTTCTTCATACCCAGATGTCCCGTTAAACTGTCCCGCCGCATAGAGTCCGTGGAAGTCCTTGAATGCAAGTGTATGTGAGAGGCATTGCGGATTGATGCAGTCATATTCAATCGCATAGGCCGGACGCATGATTTCAATATGTTCAAATCCTTTTACACTGCGGTACATTTGTAACTGAACAAATTCCGGCAGGGATGTGCTGAATCCCTGCAAATACATTTCGTCTGTATGAATACCGGTCGGCTCTACGAATACCTGATGTCGTTCGCGTTCGGAAAACCTGATGACCTTATCCTCAATGGACGGGCAATATCTTGGGCCGATTCCGTTTATCAGACCGGAATACAGCGGTGATTCTCCAATATTTTCGCGAATGATCTGATGTGTGGTCTCATTAGTGTTGGCTAGATAGCATATACTATCATTTCTTGCGACTATTGCATCCTTTTCAAATGAAAATGGCTGTGGTTTTTCATCACCGTATTGCGGAGTCAGCTGTGTGAAGTCAATGCTTCGGCGATGTGCGCGGCACGGTGTTCCGGTTTTGAATCTTCGCAGCGAGATTCCATGAGAAATCAGTTTTTCGGATAACGATCCCGCCGGCAGACAGGCATCCGGCCCGCTTGGAACACCTGTTCTTCCGATATAGACTACCCCGTTCAGAAATGTCCCTGCACAGATCACGACTGCTTTGCACGGATAAACGGCTCCGAAGCGGTTTACAACGCCTTTGACACAGTTATTTTCGTCAATTTGAATATCAGCGACCTCTGTTTGAATGATATAGAGGTTCTCTGTGTTTTCAAGCGTCTTTTTCATATATCTATGGTATTCGCGCCGGTCTTCCTGCGCACGGGGACTGTGAACTGAAACGCCCTTGCTTAGGTTGAGCATTCGCATCTGAATACAGCAGGCATCCCCTGCCTTTCCCATGATTCCTCCGAGTGCATCTATCTCGCGCACCAAATGGCCTTTTGCGCTTCCTCCGATTGAAGGATTACACGGCATATTTCCGATTTGATCCAGTGAAATTGTAAACAGGGCTGTTTTGCAGCCTCTTTTTGCCATTGCAAGTGCAGCCTCGATCCCGGCGTGACCGGCTCCGATCACTGCTGCATCAAATTCGATTATTTCATGCATTCTTTTCTCCTGTATGTAATGTTCCACGTGGTACATTTTATTTTTCTGCACGATTCAGTATTTCGTGTGATATAATATATTATGACAGATTGTTCCACGTGAAACAATTTATTTCGTTTTGTTTAGGCGTATTCCCTGCGTGAAACATAGCAATATAATCAAATGTTCCACGTGGAACATTTCATTTTCCCACGCAGAACTTTGAGAATACGCCGTTAATGACATCCTCATCGACATTCGTGCCGTTAATTTCCCGGAGCGATTTTACTGCATCCTCAAGTGAGGTATAGAGAATGTCAAGCTCTGATCCGTCCGCAATCAGTTTCAATGCTTCATGAATTGATGCAGACGCGCTTTCTATCAGGCAGTGCTGCCGTTCATTCATGATCTGCGGACGATTTGTGACGGCTTCTCCAAAAATTCCACGAAGACACTGTAAGAGCCCATTAAATGACGGATTCTCAATCGCTGCCATCATCAGAACAGGAAAAGGCAAATCCGGAGGTTCGGAGCCTGTCAGGTCTGTCTTATTCCAGATAATCAGAGTCTTTTTCGGACATTTGCCGAGTATATCTCTGTCCTCCTGCGTGATTCCTTCATTTGCATCAATGACATAGAGTGCAAATTCGGAGTTTTCAAGTTCCTGATAAGCCTGTCGGATTCCGATTTGCTCAATCTGGTGATCTGTTTCACGCAAACCGGCAGTATCCGACAAAAGAAGCGTATATTCACCGATTTTCACCTGTTCCGTCACGATATCGCGTGTTGTTCCGGCAATATCCGTCACAATACTGCGGTCTGTACCGCAAAGCCAGTTCATAACAGAGGATTTTCCGGCATTCGGACGGCCAAGCAGAACAGTGCGGATGCCCTCACGAATGATCCTGCCGTTTTGATAATCCGCTGCAAGCTGATCCAGCTGTTGTTTGATCTCATTCAGACTTGCAGAAAGCGTATCGCGTTCGAGCTCCGGCGGGCATTCTTCTGCGTCATCCATCCAATAGGCGAGTGCTGACATAAAATCAACCAGTCGATCAGCAATTCCGGACATTTGTTTTCCAAGATACCCGTCTTTTGCGAGATTTGCCTGTTTCAGCGCTGCTTCACCGTCCGCAGAAATAATATCCATAACGGATTCGGCCTGTGATAATGACATTTTCCCGTTCAGGAAGGCTCTTTTCGTGAATTCTCCGGCTTCTGCGGGCTTTGCACCGTTCTGGAACAGCAGACGCAGAATTCGCTTGCTGACATAGAGACCGCCGTGACAGGTAATCTCAACTGTGTCTTCACCCGTAAAGCTGTGCGGTGCGCGGAATACTGTGAGAACAACATCGTCAATGCGTTCGCCTTTGTCCACGATATTGCCATAGGCACAGGTATAACCCGCCATCTCTGATATAGTTAAATGATTGTATGATACGAATATATGTTCGGCAATCTGAATCGCCTGTTCGCCGGATATCCGGATCATTGCAATGCCGCCGGGCGCCTCCGGCGTTGAAATTGCAGCTATTGTGTGCATAATTCTCCTTACAAACAGAGGGCGGCTCAATCAAGAACCGCCCTTCAGCATCAAATATCAATTTTGCCGTAAACACCGGCATTCAGGGAATCCTCCGGCTTCGGACGCTTATAATCCTTTTCAAAGCTGGTGGAAAGATCAAGCTTGCGCGGGCCCTCTCCGCTCGGTCTGCGGTCACGGCGATCGCCCCGGTCATGTCTGCCGCCTCTGCCGCGTCCGCGGTCATTGCGGTCGCCTCTGCCTCTCTCGCGGAAGCTGCGTGCGTTCTTGTCATCGCGTTTGTATTCCGGTGCAGAATCGTTTGTGATGATGACCTTGCGGTTCGGCTCCTCACCGACCGAGTGTGAGGACACACCCTCGATTTCAGTCACCGCAGAATGGATCACGCGGCGCTCATAGGGGTTCATCGGCTCCAGTGCAATGCTTCTGCCGGAGCGGAGCACGTTCTTGCTGATGCGCTGTGCGAGCTCCTGAAGCGCTTTTCTGCGCTTCTCACGGTAGCCGCAGGTGTCGATCGTCACGCGTACATAGTCGTGATCGCCGCGGTTTGCGACCATCGACGTCAGATACTGCATTGCATCGAGCGTGTCGCCGCGTCTGCCGATCAGCGAGCCGGCGCCGTTGCCCTCGATTTGATAGGAAATGCCGTTCTCAAGCTTGCCGGTCACCTTGACATCCGGTGCAAGCTGCTTGAGAATGGATTCGAGATACGCAGCGCCGACAGCCAGCTTTTCAAGCTGCACATCCTCCGGAATATCAGTCCGGCCGGCCGCCTCCTCAGGCTCATCTGCGGCATCATCGACCGCATCAGCTTCCTCCGCGGCTTCGGAAACAACAGCATTTTCTACAGTTTCAACAGTTTCTTCAACAGCTGCTTCGGCTTCCTCTGCGGGAGCAGGCACAGCAGGCGTATAGGAGGCCTCTATGCGGTATTCCTCTTTTTTGCCGAATAATCCGCCGAGCAGCGAACGCTTCGGCTCCTCCAGAACCTGAAATGTGATCGCAGAAACCGGTACGCCGAATGCGTCAGCAGCCTTCTGCTTTGCCTCATCAACGGATGAAGCGGTGAAAATTCCAGTCATCGGGTCGATCTCCTTTTCAGTAGATTTGCGGAGATTTACTGTTCATCTGATTTCGTATCCTCAGGAACTGCATCCCCGTATTTCAAAGCAGCGCGTTTTCTGGCTGCTTCAATCAGCGTTTTTTCATATTCCGCGCGCTCCTTGCGGGACATTCCGTCGTCACCGTCTGTGTAGCGGGTACGGTTGGAATCGGAGCGGTTGCCGTTCTGTTCGGCCTGCATCTGTGCGGACTGTTCCATCATGCGCTGCATCCATGTCGGCCCCTTTGCGAGCTGCTTCTGCTTTTCGCGTTCATTGATCTTCAGCAGACGCTCACCGGAGAGATAGCGGTAGAGCATCAGCTGGACAACAAGCGAAATGACACCGTTTGCGAGCCAGTAGAAGCTCAGACCTGCCGGAACGGACATACCGATCCAGATCGTGAAGAGCGGCGAAAGATAGAGCATGAGGTTCATGGCACCCATCTGCGGTGCTGCGGGATTTGATTTTTTGCTGTGATTCTGCGTTACGAATGTTGTGATAAGCTGGATGACAGCCGAAATGACCGGCAGCAGCACGAGCATGAGTGCGGTAAAGCTCCAGCCGTTCTCCGGATGCAGCGAAGGCACACCGGCAAGGTCGAAGCCGAGGAAGTTGTTGTTGAAATTCGCGAGCTTCTCATTGAAGCCGGGAATCGAACTGAAGACATCCGGATTCGTTTTGAGATATTTCAGAATAATCAGCTCAGGTCTGCTGCTGAGATATTTCTCCGTGATATTCTGTGTCGTGAGCCAATCCGAAAGCAGATTCGTTGCCTCTGTGATCTGCTCGGAGCCGATGCGCAGAACATAGGTCAGCGGACGCATAACGACCTGATAAACACCGAGGATCAGGATCATTGTCAGGAACGAGCCGAGACAGCCCGCTGTCTGGTTGATGCCCTCTGCCTGAAAGAGCTTGTTCTGCTCCTCCTGAAGGCGCTGCTGATTATTCGCATAGGATTTGCGGAGCTTTTCGAGCTTCGGTGCAAGCAGAGACTGTCTTGCCTGATTGACCTGCATTTTGTAGGTCGCAGGCAGCGTCAGCAGCTTGACCGTGATAGAAAACAGAATGATACAGATACCGTAGCTCGGAATGATCTGATAGAACAGATACATGACCCAGCCCATTACAGTTGCGATGAGACCCAAGTTGTTTGCCTCCGTTCGGTTGATTCAGTGTTTGGAGCGGTATTTTTTTATTCCGCGCCATTTTGTACGGTGCGCGAGCAGCCATTCATATTCCAGTGCATGGCGCTGCGCAGGGGACAGCGGATCGGGCTGCGGGATCTTATGCCGGCCAAACAGGTCGAACCGGATCGGAACGGGATCCCAGCCGCCGTGAGAAAACGGATTGCACCGGCAGATCCGGAGAAAGCCGAGCCATGTGCCGCGGATGATGCCGAAGCGTTCGATCGCGCCGAGCGCATAGGCCGAACAGCTTGGCCGATAGCGGCAGACCGCAGGAAAATGCGGGGAGATATGCTTTCTGTAAAAGCGGATCGGTGCCGAATAAATATGCCGCAGCAGCTTCATTTGCTTTGCGCGGGCTTTCCGCCGTGCTTTTTCTTATGCCGCGGATTCTGTCCGCAGGGGATCTCTCCGCTGCTGACTGCATTGCAGTGTGCGGCGGCGCGGGTACAGAATTTCTCTGTCAGAATGACAGAGGACTGCTCCGGCAAAGTGCTGCGGGCGACGACCACAAGGTCGATCCCGACGGGCATCTGCATTTCCGCGGCGGTATAGGCAGCGCGGATGATGCGCTTTGCGCGGTTGCGTTTGACGGCATTGCCGATTTTTTTTCCGGCGGTGATCCCGAGCCGGTTATAGGGCAGGCCGTTCGGCATGACATAGAGCAGCGCACTGCCGAGCGAGCAGAATGCACCTGTATGGTAGAGCCGCTGAAAATCCGCATTCCGGTTGAGTGTTTGCGTAAAGACCATAGGTATTCTCCTAGTAAAAAAGGACCACAAATGCTTGTGGCCCTCTTACTTGCGGATCGGATCAGTAGGTCAGCTTTGCACGACCCTTTGCACGGCGGCGAGCCAGAACCTTGCGACCGTT
>DGSY01000204.1:0-13746 GCA_002394125.1 Ruminococcus sp. UBA4350 | reverse complement strand
TGCCGCTTCTTCGGCTGATATGTTCTCTTCATGGAAATCGTCACTCCTTTTCTTTTGTATCATCATGAGCAGCCGTCTGAAAAACAGCCGCGTCGGATTACAAAGTATTCGCAGTGAGTATATATAATAGTATCAAAAAATACAGATACCCCTGCAAGGTTTGATTATACAGGAAAACCTTGAAAAAGTCAAGTGTGTTTCCGTATCTTTGTGCAGGCTGACGAGAATTCCGGAGCAATATACTGCTGTTATATGCAAATCAGAAACATATGATTTTTCGGCGGAAAAAGCGGCCGTTCAACTCTTTCCGCCGGCGGTCTCCTGCTTCGGTTTTTCGTCCTTCGGCGGCTCCTCGCCGTGGATGAGGAACCAGAATGTCGAGCCGACGCCGACCGTGCTGTCAACGCCGAACGCATAGTCGTGCATCCGGAGGATCGCCTTGACGATCGAAAGGCCGAGTCCGGTTCCGCGGACAGCGCGCTTATAGTTTTCGCTGCGGTAATATTTGTCGAAGATGCGCGAGAGCGTTTCCTGATCCATGCCCTTGCCGGTATCGCGGACAGCAATGCGGATGCCGTCCTGCTCGTGGCTGAGCCGGACAAAGATCTGCTTGTCCTCGCCGGTATAGTTCATGGCATTGTTCATGAGATTGCAGATGACCTGTTCGATCTTTCCTGCATCACAGCAGACCGGCGCAGGGCCGTCAGTTTCGAGCGTGAAGGTATAGCCGGAGACCTCGCTGAGCCCGCGGTAGCGGTCAACGATCTCGTTGAGGCGTTCCTCCATGTCGAATTCGGAGCGTTCGAGCGTCATTTTTCCGTTCTCATACTTGGAGAGATCGAGAATATCGTTGACAAGCGCAGTCAGGCGGTCGGTCTCCTCAATGATGACCTGCAAATGCTCATTGCGCTTGACGGGATTGTCGCCGGAAAGGTCGCGGATCATTTCTGCATAGGCCTTCAGCATGGTCAGCGGAGTACGGAGATCATGCGAGGCATTTGCGATGAGGTCGCGCTGCATCGTATCGACACGGTTGATCTCGCGGCTGGCGTAGGTCAGCGTTTCGGCGAGCCGTTCGGCCTCGTCATAGCCGGAGCCGTCGAACTGGATATTATAATTGCCGTGCGCAAGCTGCTCTGCATCCTTTGTGACGCGGACGATCGGCTTTGACAGGCGGTCGGAAACGATCATGGAGATGATGACGGCGATCAGTCCGAGGAGGATGGTGATGATGATGAGCTGCCGCCGGATGATGCTGACGGTCGCGGAGACCGGCGCCAATGGCGTATTGAGAATGAGATAACCCTGCGGATTGTCCTTCGGGCCGATGACACGCGCATAGATCAGCACCTTGCTCTTTGTGACCGGATGCTCATCCCAGCCGTAATAGACAGAATTCTCACTTTCCATGAGCTTGTCGAGAATCTTACGGACATGATTGTTGTAGCCGTGAATGAAGCAGCTCCCGCCCATGATATGCTGCTGATATACCGAGCGCTTAAAGCGGTCGCGCACCTCAATGCAGAGATCATTCTCGATCGCAATATTCAGGAATTCGTCCTCATAGCTGCCCTTCTGATAGAGCGTGACCATTTTGTCCGCAAGGCGCATGATGTCATTCGTTTTCATGCGGTCGTAGAAATTCTGCAAAAACAAGACCTGACAGATCCAGAGCAGCAGGAATGTCACGAGGACAAATTCCATGAACCAGAACCAGATCGTCCTGCGCATACTGTTGTTCGGCCGGTGTTTACGCTTCAAACTTATATCCCATTCCTCTCAGTGTAACGATGTACTTGCGGTATTCACCGAGACTGTTGCGGAGCATTTTGATATGGGTATCGACCGTGCGGTCATCGCCGAAGAAATCGTAGCCCCAGACCTCCTCCAGCAGCTTGTCGCGGGTGAGCGCAATATTGCGGTTCTTGACAAGATAAAACAGCAGGTCATATTCCTTCGGCGTCATATTGGCCTTTTGTCCGTTGACATAGACCTCTCTGCCGGCCATGTCAATCTCCAGTCCCTCAAAAGCCATGCGCTCCGGCACGGCGGGCTGCTGTGCGGCCTTGCGGGAGGTGACGGCCTTGACGCGTGCCATCAGCTCCTTCGGGGAGAAGGGCTTGACCACATAATCGTCAATGCCCAGCTCAAAGCCGTAGAGCTTGTCGTATTCCTCAGCGCGGGCAGAGAGCATGATGATCGGTGTATTTTTTGTCTTGCGGATCTCCTTGCAGGCGGAATAGCCGTCAAAGCGCGGCATCATGATATCCATGATAATGAGGTCATAGTCCGTTTCCTTTGCCTTTGTCACGGCTTCCATACCGTCTGCGGCCTCATCGACCTCATAGCCCTCGAATTCCGCATATTCGCGTACAACTCTGCGGATGTTCATTTCATCGTCAACAACCAGAAGCTTCATACTTGTATATCCTTTCTGTATCATCAGGCAAAATTATTCAGTATATCCATTCTACCATAGAATTGTGAATTTTTTGTGAAATCTAATCCAAATTCTTTTTTGTGAATCATGAAAATCCATTGACATTTACTGTTTTCTTTGGTATAATAAAACATGGATTGGTATGTACCCTGAAAGAAAAAGACCGGTACACATATGCAGGAAAGGTGTGACAGGATTGAAATACAAAAAGCAGCTGCTGTATTCCGTTGTCGTGGCCTTTGCGATCGCAACGGGATATCTGATCGTTTACGCGTTCTTTCACCGCGAAAAGGGTGATCTTGTTTATCTGATCTTCAATACCTATGCGCTGGCCGCAGTGATCCTGAGCTTTGCAATGGTGCTGCGGCGGCAGCGGACGGATAAGCAGAAGAAGCTCCTGACACGCAGGCGTCTGGAATATCTTGCGAAGAACCTGACATCCCCTGCAATGCTCTGGGATGACAGGCTGAAAACGCTTATCATGAATGATGCGCTTTCCCGCATCTCCGAATTGCAGATGCGCGATGACTACGATGTGAAATATGTTGTGCCGATGTTCTTCGGAAAGAGGGAGCTGGATGCCGCGGGGATCAGCGCGATTGTCTCCGCGAAGAATCAGGAGTATTCCTTCACCTCACCCTCCGGCGTGCCGCATGATATGATCTGGAACACCTCCGCCGTCGAGACCGATGAGGACGGCGTGACATGGCTGCTCTCGATCGGCATAGATATGGACGATATCCGGAAAATGCAGTCCGAGCTGGAGGTCGCCTCCAAGCGCCTGACCGTTTCCGAGGGACGCCACAATCTGACGATGGAGCTGATGGATGTCGGCATCCTGCTGATCGAGCAGGGCAATTCGCATCTGTTCCCCTCGGAGAAGCTGCAAAAGATGCTCGGCATCAATGAATCCTCCATGACAGTTGACGAGCTGCGCAAGCGGGTCTATCCGCTGGACGTTGTGACCTTCGATAACTTTGTGCAGAATATGCGCAACAATATGCGGAATTATATCAGCAGACCGGAAATGCTGGAGCTTCGCATCAGTGCGGCGGACGGTCAGTACCGCTGGTTCAGCTATCGCTTCAAAGCAACGCAGAATGCCGAATCCGGCCGGCTGATCGTCGGCGGCTCGGTCATTGACATCACAGCCGAAAAGGAAAAGGATGCGAAGATCGAGCAGATTGCCTATGAGGATTCCGTGACCGGCATCCCGAACCGCAACAAGCTGATGCTCATGGGGCGTGATCTCTATCAATGTACCTTGGAGCTGCGAAGCTCCTACTGGGTCATCGTCATGGATATCGACCGCTTCCACCTCATCAACGATACCTGCGGCTATGCGATCGGCAATGAGCTGCTGACCGCCTTTGCGGATGCGCTGAAAAAGCAGCTGAATCTCGGCGGCTTCGGTGCGCGCATCTCCGGCGACAACTTCGCGCTGATCCTGCGCGATACCGGCGATGAAACGCTGCCGGAAAAGGTCGTCGGCAGAGTGCAGCGGACGCTTGCGACCAAGGCGGTCGGCGCACTCTCGAACCGCTCGCTGACCTGCTCGGCGGGCTATGCGCGGATGCCGGCGGACGGCGAGACCTTTGAAAAGGTGCTGGAGCACGCGGAATTTGCGATGTCAACCGGCAAATCGCAGCTCGGCTCGATCCGCCGCTATACCTCGGCGATGCATGATTCGATCATTCAGGAGAGCAATCTCGAAGTGCAGCTCCATGATGCGGTGATGCGGCGGGAATTCGTGCTGTACTATCAGCCGAAGATCGACCTGCATACCGGCGGGATCAAAGGCCTCGAAGCGCTGATCCGCTGGCGGCATCCCTCCGGCAAGCTGATCGCGCCGGATATCTTCATTCCGCTGGCGGAGCGTTCACAGCTCATCACACAGATCACGCGCTTTGTGCTGGATGAAGCCGTTCGGCAGGCAAAGGTCTGGCAGACCCTCGGACTGCCGGAAATCGTCATGTCGATCAATTTCAGCAGTCCGGATTTCTATCAGGAAAATATCTGCGCGGAGATCATGAAAACGCTGAATCGCCACGGCCTTGATCCGAAATATCTGGAGATCGAGCTGACCGAATCTATGGCACTGATGGATATTGATATGACGATCGACCGGATGAATCAGCTCCGTGAAGCGGGCATCCAGCTTGCAATGGACGATTTCGGCACAGGCTATTCCTCGCTGAGCTATATCCAGCAGCTCCCGTTCACGATGCTGAAGCTCGACCGCTCCTTTGTGGCCGGCATGGATGCGGATCCGGTCGTGCAGGAGATCATCCGATCCGTTGCGCGGATCGCAAAGGCAAAGCAGATCCGGACGATCGCAGAGGGCGTGGAAACGCCGGAGCAGGCGGTCGCGCTGCGTGAAATGGGCTGTGATCTCGTGCAGGGCTATCTTTACGGTCATCCGATGGACGCAAAGGAAACAGAGCAGTTTATCCGCGATAATATAAAGAATAAGATCGTGTATTAAGGAGGCAGACCTTTCATGGCAAATCCGTTTTCATCACAGGCGCCGGATGCTGCGCTGACCAATGCGCTGCTGCAATACAGCGACTGGTATGTGATGCGCGATGTGCTGATTCCCGCCGATGACAGGACGATGCATATTGATTTTGTGATCGCGTCGCCGCAGTGCATATTTCTCGGTGAATACAAGACCTATCAGGGAATCATCGCAGGCAGCGGCATGAACAAATACTGGAAGCAGTATGTGGGCGGTGCGGAGATCGACTATTTCAGCCCGGTGATGCAGAGCCTTTACCATATGCTGCAAATGCGGAAATTTCTGAGCCCTGTGCCGTATGAGCTGCATTTTCATTCACTGGTCGTGATGCAGCCGGTCGGCAGGGGCGGCAGGCTGGAGCTGACAGGGCCGTATCCGGCAGACACGAGCATCGTGCAGAATCTGAATGCGATGCGCCGAATCGTGCAGCTCGTGTGCGAAAAGCGAAAAATGCATCTGACGGAGGCCGAGACGCAGTATATCTATGATTACATCGGGGAGCATCAGCTCCGCGGCGAGGATATGCGGAGGAAGCACGCGGCCGAGTCGGCGGATTACAAGCTGAATGCAAGGCGGGCGCTGGCGCAGCAGATCTGTCCGGAGTGTCTGTCACCGCTGAAGCCCGTCGGTACGCCGACCGGCAACTATTGGGTATGCTCCCGCTATCCGGACTGCAAGTATACGCATAAGATGTGAGATATTGTTGAAATGATTTCGCATCCCGCAATCCATAGTTCCGGTGCGGCAGCTTGCGGAATTGAACGTAAGAAACTATTATTACAGACATACAAATCTCTGTCAAAGAACGCAAGAATCAAAGACCTAAAAAACGTATCCCAAACCAAAAATCCATAAACGAAAGGAATCAAAAACCATGAAAAAACGAATCGGAATCCTGACCTCCGGCGGCGACTGCCCCGGCCTCAATGCCACGATCCGCGGCGTCGCAAAGGCCTGCTTTGAGCTGATGGGCGAGGAAAATGTTGAGATCATCGGCATCTCCAACGGCTACTACGGCCTGATCCACAATATGTGCCGCGTCATGCAGCCGGGCGAATTCTCCGGCATCCTGACGCAGGGCGGAACAATCCTCGGCACCAAGCGCCAGCCGTTCAAGATGATGACGGTCATCGGCGATGACAATGTGGACAAGGTCAAGAATATGTGCGAGACCTACAAGAAGCAGAAGCTCGACTGCCTGCTGACGCTCGGCGGCAACGGTACGCACAAAACCTCGCATCTGCTGGCGCAGGAGGGGCTGAATGTCATCGGCCTGCCGAAGACGATCGACAATGATATTTACGGCACAGATGTGACCTTCGGTTTCCATACCGCCGTCGATACCGCGACCGACGCGATCGACCGGCTGCATACGACTGCCGCTTCCCACAGCCGCATTCTCGTCTGCGAGATCATGGGCAACAAGGCGGGCTGGCTGACGCTGAATGCAGGACTCGCCGGCGGCGCGGATATCATCCTGATCCCGGAGATCCCGTATGATATCGACAAGGTCTGCGATGCAGTCATGAAGCGCGCTGCGAGCGGTAAGTCATTCTCGATCCTCGCCGTAGCGGAGGGCGCATTCGACAAGGATGAAGCGCAGCTCAAGAAGAAGGATCGCGCCAGAAAGCGCGAGGAGGCCGGCATCGTCACGGCGACCTCCCGCATTGCGGCACAGGTGCAGGCCGGCACCGGCATTGATACGCGTGTCTGCGTGCCGGGACATATGCTCCGCGGCGGCTCGCCCTCTGCATATGACCGCATTCTCGCGACGAAATTCGGCGTTCACGCGGCAAAGCTGATCGCGAATGAGAAATACGGCAGAACAGTCGCAATGGTCAACGGCAAGGTCACGGCGAATAAGCTGGAGGATATCGCAGGCCTGACGAAATTTGTCAGCCCGAAGGATCAGCTTGTCGTGACGGCAAAGCGCATCGGCGTTTCGTTCGGCGACTGACGGCTGACACGGTCACAGGAGGTGTATCCGCATGGACAATTTATGGGCTGCCATTGCGGAAGATTATAAAGCGGCGCGCTTCGCACTCATTTGTCCAAAACACTGCGACGGGTGGCGAATGGATGCTGACAAGGGCTTTTATCATCTCTGGAAGGCGTATTATGCAGCCCTGACTGCCGGGGAAAAGGAGCCGCTGCTTTATGCAAGGATTCTGATGATGATGGGCTTTCACCAGTATCATCGCCAGCCATATTATTACTGTCTGCGGCACTATTATTTACCGGCAAAGGAACAATATCAGATTGCCATAGAAAAGGGCCTGTCTCCCACAGACAAGGAACTGGAGGAAATGCGTTTATATACGGAAAGCCTTTCCTATCGGTACGACTGTGAAGCAAAACCGTATGACGAGCAGATTGCGCATATCGAAGGGTATGAAAAGCTCGGCGATTTCAGCTTTTATGACAGTATTGTCCTTTTTTTCTCGCATGATAAAAACAGTATTAGCATGAAAATCGGGCATGACACAGGAATCACGGCAGAGCTGCGGTTTGAAGATATCTATGATATCGAGATCAATTCAGATCCTGTTACTGCCTGGATCGATGACTTTTACTGTTATCCCACATTTCACGATAAGAGCAAGTTCGTTTTTGATATCGGGTATTATCGGATCATCTGCTCCCATATCAAAGTGATATCCGTATCACCGATACAGCACTGATAACAGCATGAATCCCCCCTGCGGATGCATAAGCATAAGCAGGGGGGATTTTTATGCGCATCACTGCGGTCTATGTGCGGCAGTCCGCCGACCGCGCCGACAGTGTCAGTCTGGAAACGCAGGAATCGCTCTGCCGCTCGGAGCTGCCGCCGGAAACGTCGGTCACGGTTTACAGCGACCGCGGCTATTCCGGCAAAAATACGGAACGGCCGGGACTCCGCGCCCTGACCGATGCGGTCCGGCGCGGAGAGATCGGAACAGTCCTCGTCTATAAGCTCGACCGCATCAGCCGCAACCTCGCGGATTTCACGCGTCTGCTGGAATTATTCCGCACGCACCGTGTCGAATTCCGCTCGCATACCGAGCGCTTTGAGACCGCCTCACCGATGGGGCAGGCGATGCAGAGTCTGCTCATGGTATTCGCGCAGCTGGAGCGCGAGACGATCAGCGGGAGAGTGCGCGACGCGGCATTTGCCCGCGCAAAGCTGGGATTTGATACAGGCGGGCCGCCGCCGGCGGGATTCCGGAAGGTGCGCGGAGAGATTCTCGGCAGGCGGACGAATATTCTCGCGCCGGATGAAAATGCGCCGGTCGTCGCGGAGGGATTTTCCGCGTATCTGCGGCCGGAGGGCTCGCTGACGGCGGTCTGCCGGACATGGAACGCGGCAGGATTCCGGACGCTGCACGGCGGGCGCTGGACACCGAATGTGCTTTGCCGCATTCTGCGGAATCCGGTCTATGTGCAGGGCAATGCGGATGTGTATGCGTATCTGTCGGCGCGGGGTGCGGTTCTGTGCATGGCAGATCCGCTGCCGCCGCAGCGCGGGATCTATCTCTATGCGGATCGGCGGTACAACCGCAGCCGCTTCACGGATCTTCATGATGTTCTCGCGGTGACGGCGCCGCACAGGGGAACCGTTGCGCCGGAGATCTGGCTCGGATGTCAGAAAAAGCTCGAAGCATCGCGAAAAAAGCGCACATCCGGAAAGGGTGCGCGCACATGGCTCAGCGGTATGATATTCTGTATGCGCTGCGGCAGCGCGATGACAGCAGTAAAGGGCAGGAGTGCGGTATATCTGATCTGCGGCGGCAGGAAGCGCGGAAAATGCAGCGGCGCAGGCGCGGTCTGGCGGGTTGATACGGCAGAGGCACTGGCCGGCCAGCTGCTTGCTGAGGAACTGGAACGGCTGCGCGGAGCGGGGATCATGACGGTCAGTGATAGCAATGCTGCGCAGATCCGTGCGGAGCTGGATGCGCTAAAGCTGCGGCGCGCCGCGATTTTGCAGAGCCTTGCCGATCCGGACGGGACGGATATCGCCCTGCTGACGGCGGCGGCATCGCAAATCGCGCAGCGGACGGAATTGCTGCAAAGACAGCTCAATTCGTCAGGAATGACACGGCGCGTCAGCCTGCCGGAATGGAGTGAAACCGACGCATCTGCGAAGAAACTGGTCGCACAGACATTGCTTTCCTGCATCGCGGCGGACGGCGATACGCTGCATCTGTTTCTCCGGCAGATCAGCCCGTCATCCGGCGGATAAGCGCCGGCCCATGCTCCTTGAGCCACCTGTCACAGCGGTCGTAATCCGGAAAAACGCGGTAGACCTCCGCATAGAATTTCGCAGAATGATTCGGCTGGAGCCGGTGACAAAGCTCATGCACGACCACGCTGTCCAGCACCTCCGGCGGCGTCATCATGAGCAGGCAGTTGAAATTGAGATTGCCGACGGAGGAGCAGCTCCCCCAGCGGCTTTTCTGATTGCGGATCGTGATGCGCCCGTAGGTCACGCCGACGAGCGGCGCATAATATTTGACGCGCTCCGGGATGACCTTCAGCGCCTGATCGGCCATTGCGCGGATCTCGTCCGGCGTAAAGGGCGGCAGTGCATCGGCTTCGGCCTTGCGGCGGAGCTGTTTTTGCAGATGCTTTTCGATCAGCGGGGCTTTCTGTGTCAGAAAGCGCGTGATCTGGGCTTCGGACATTTTGAGCGGTGCGCGGACGAGAACGGTGCCGTCCGGCCGGATCTCTGCGGCAAGGGTGCGCCTTGCGCTGCGGATGACGCTGATTTCAGCGGATATTTCATTGATACGCATAATACCATAATACCTCCCGCCGCGCAGTGCGCGGTGCCGTTTCCCTACGGCATGGTTTTGCGGAGCGGTGTCCTGTTCGTCGCTGTTACGGCGCTGTTCGCGCCTATTGTTTGATCTGGGGATATCTTATTCTGCTGCTATTCGTGTATGGAGAACTTTAGGAAACGGGTGCGGGCACTGCCCGCCCGCAGGGCTGCCCTGTCTCACTAAACTCAGGTTTATAGATTGTTTGTGATGCAATGCCCGACCGCTGTCTCAAACGGTCGGGCTGCTGCATATATATTGAATCTGCGGGGTGATGTGTCAATATGTCAGCGGCTTGCGGAACTGCCAGCGCTGATTGTTGAGCAGTGAGCCGAGCATACTGCTGACCTGTAAGGATTCGCTGACACCGGTCTTGCACCAGATCGCGAAATGCTCGCAGTTATTCGTGAACAGATTGTAATGCGTTTCGCCCAGCCGCGAACGCGCTCTCGCGACGGTCTCCTCCGGTGTATAGAGATGATAGCCGTAGGTGCGCTGGAGCGACTTTGCCAGCTCCTCGGAATAGGTGTTGATATGCGGCGCACTCAGCTCACCGCCGAGCGCGACCGGCGGTTCATAGGGCTTCGGGAAATCCAGAATGAAATATTCCGGATCATTCTGCAAAAAGTTTTTGAGATTCGTCGCATGGATCGTCGGCGCACCGAAGGTCTTGCTCGCCTGAAAATTATAATGCACAATGCAGGTGTCGCTGACATAGATGCCGTAATGGACATATGTACCGCCGCGGCGGACAACGCCGATGATATCGCCGTACTGCGCCTGAACCGGCTGCACGCCCGGCAGACCGGAGACCGCGCCGGGATGTGCGGAGAAATCCGTTCCGACCGGCACCGCCGCATTCCGCATGGCTTCGGAGCGGGCGGCTCTGCGGATCATGGATTGCTCCAGCATTTCCTGTGTACCGGTCTCAAGGATCTGGCCGTACTGATCGACGATCCGGCATTCGCCGCTGACAACATGGCGCTGCAGCGTGACATCCTTGCCGTAATCGAGATCCTCCCAGCAGTAATCCTTGTCCATGACCGAAAAGCCGGTATCGCTGTGCTGCATCTGATGACTTTCAGAGAGCGCATCGAGCTTGCTCGCGAGCTTATCCATGCCGCGGCTGACAGCATCCCAGAATTCCATAGTCAGTCTCCTTTCACGGGCGGAGATCAGTCATTCGCACGGGAGATCCACAGCACATTTCTGCCGTTCTTTTCATAGAATCCCATTGCCAATGCGCCGCCGTTGTATTCGTAGTGTTCAAAATTGCTGTCATCGACAGACTCATGTCCGCCGTAGAGAGAATCAGCATAATTCGCAATATTATAGAAGATATTTGCAATATCGTCATATGTCCAGACATACGGTCCGGTATAATCGGTGTGATTTCCGAAGCGGTAGTCGATCGCGCGGAGATAATCGCCCTGCGTGCCGTTATGGATATAGAGATCGACAGCCGCCGGCATTTGCAGATCGGAATAGCCGGGGACAGGGAAGGCATTCGCGATATAGCGGTAGGTGGAATCGGCGGTGCCGTTATTGTCCTCCTTGGTGCCGCAGTAAATATCGTAATCTCCGCCCCAGTCGATCGGCAGATCGAGCATCGCCTGCTTTGCGGTATCGCTGCTGCACGCCTGACCGTCACTGTTGGTGGAACGGGTCCAGAGGCCGGGCAGCATGAACGGATCATCGCCGTTTCCGACAACGAACGGCATTCTGCCGAGTGTGGCATAATAATCTCCGGCAGTGGTGCCGGCCGGCTCCTGTACCGCCGGCTCAGCGGGTTGTGGAGGTGTCTGCGTGCGGGGCTCGGTTTTGGTGGTTGCCGGTTTTGTAGCTTTGGCGGTCGTTTGTTTTGTGGTTTTTGCAGTTGTTTGTTTGGTCGTTTTCGCGGTAGTTGCCTTTGTGACTTCGGCAGTTGTCTGCTTCGGCGCTTCTGTTGTTGTCTGCGGAGCAGGAGTCGTTTCGGGCTCCGTGGTGACAGCTATGGTTTCAGTGACCGTTTCCTCCGCCGGTGCATCGGTGACTGCTGCGGTTGTTTCCGCAGCGGAAACCTCAGCGATCTTGTCATCGGGCGCAGCATTTTTTTTCTGCCGGACGCCGTTGAAGATCACGGCACCGCCGATCAGGTTTGCGGCCAGAACGCCGCAGAGAACGAGATTCGGCACATTCAGCGCTTTTTTTGCTTTCGGAGCAGCCGGCAGTTCAACCGGAGCCTGTGTTCCCTCCGGAACGATCGGATTACCGGCGACATCTCTGACATGAGTACCGCACTGCGGACAAAATGAGAACCGGTCAGGCACATCGCCGCCGCAATTCGGACATTTCATAGTTTTCCCCTCTTTCATTCGGTATCGCTGGTTTTCTCTTTTATAGATAGCATAACTGCATACATTTTTATTATAGCATAGTTTCCCTAAAAAATCAATGGGTAAAAGGAAAATATTCGGCAGGCCGCCAAAACCGCAGCAAAATCGTGCATATCGAATCGGGAGGGCATAAAAAACTTCCCGACCGTTCCGAAAAACAGCCGGGAAGTATGTTTGCGATTCGTTCAGGCCATATCGCGATGCTGTGCGGGATCAGCCGAGCACTGCGATGACCTCATGAGCGCCGCCCTCCGGGAATACCGGAACGACATTGCCGTCCACAGCCTTGCCGTCCACGGTCAGGGACTTGATGCCCTTGGAAACGTGGTTCGGATTCTGGACGGTGATATTGTAGGTCGCGCCGCGGAACTTTCTGGTCGCGGTGAAGCCGTCCCATGCCTTCGGGATAGACGGATCAATCTTCAGACCGTCGAAGTCAGCGGAGATGCCGAGGATGTACTGCGAGATCGCGACGAAGTTCCATGCAGCCGTACCGGTCAGCCAGGAGTTCTTGCCCTCGCCGAAGCGGGAAGCGTCCTTACCTGCGATCATCTGACCGTAGACATACGGCTCGGTCTTGTGCAGGTCGGAGATCTCCTCGTTGAATGCCGGAGCGATCTTGCTGTAATACTCAAACGCCTTGTCGCCTCTGCCGGCATAGGCCTCTGCGCAGATGATCCATGCATTGTTGTGCGTGAAGATACCTGCATTTTCCTTGTAGCCGCCCGGATAGGTGGAGATCTCACCGTACTGGATGTAGTACTTGGAGAATGCCGGATTGTTCAGCACAAGGCCGTACTTGGTGTTGAGATACTTGTCAATGGATTCGAGCGTCTTGATATCAGCGCCCTCGTCCTTGCCGATCTCGGACATGACAGCGAAGCCCTGCGGCTCGATGAAGATCTTGCCTTCTTCGCATTCCTTGGAGCCCATCTTTGCGCCGGAAGCATCGTATGCGCGGATGAACCAGTCGCCGTCGAATGCGGAATCCATGACATTCTTCTTCATCTTGTCGATCTCAGCCTGCGCCTTTGCAGCCTCATCGTCCTTGCCGAGATGCTTCAGGATGCCGACATAGGTCGGGCCGACATAGGTGAACAGTGTCGCGACCATGACGGATTCTGCGACCTTGGAGTAACCGCCCTCAGCCTTGAACTTCGGGTTCGTGTAGGTCTGGAAGGACTCGCCCGGCTTATCGGAGAAGCAGGAGAGATTGATGCAGTCGTTCCAGTCAGCGCGCATTGCGAGCGGCAGACCGTGCGGACCGAGATTGTTGACGATGTGATAGAACGAAACGGTCAGGTGATCGAGCATCGGCTTTGCCTTGGACTCGTCATTGTCATAGGGGACCATTTCGTCGAGGATGCCCCAGTCTCCGCTTTCCTTGATGTAAGCGCCGACGGAGAGGATCATCCACAGCGGATCATCGGAGAAGTCGCCGCCGATATCGGAATTGCCCTTCTTGGTGAGCGGCTGATACTGGTGATAGCATCCGCCGTCCTCAAGCTGCGTGGAGGCGAGGTCAATGAGGCGCTCTCTTGCTCTGTCCGGGATCTGGTGGACGAAGCCAAGGATATCCTGATTGGAATCGCGGAAGCCCATGCCTCTGCCGAT
>DGSY01000064.1:17617-19469 GCA_002394125.1 Ruminococcus sp. UBA4350 | reverse complement strand
GAATGTGATCGAGGACAGCGGAGCAAATAATGCTTCTGTTGAAGCAAATACTCCTGTGGCTGATGATAGAGTTGCGCCTATCTCAGATAACTCCACAATCACTAATGATGAGTCGCAGAGAGCAACAGATTCCCCTGCGGTGCAGACCGAAGCTCCGATTCAGCAAACTACTCCGCCTGTTCAGCAAACAGAACCTGCGACACAGAGTAATCCGGCTGAGCAGACTGTCCCGAATAATGGCGGTCACTTTATGTGGTGTATTGTTGGCAGCACCATTGAATTGAATGGTTTTACTTATTATGACAATGATATGGCAAATGTATCGGCATATACACGGGACAGATATCTTGGCAAAGTCGGAGATTTTGAGGGAGTTTACGGCGGAGCAGATGTTCATCCAAGTTATCGTATCGCTCCGGAGGACAGTGTATATGCCGTCAAAGGAACCAATGATGTACTGCTTGTTGTAAAGGCTGACAGTAATTCTCCATATGGTGCTATTGTTGTGATGAGTAATTCAAACTGGTCACTCGAAAAATATGAACCTGAGCGGCTTGATCCGAATTATGTTGATCCCAATGCATCTTCTCAGGTTATCTTCTGACAACTGAATATACAGGCAAAAGTCACGGAGAACGCTCTCCGTGACTTTTCTGTTTTCAGTTGATAGTTTTCCCTATAATCATTACGGACGGCTGTGAGCAGTATCCTATGTGAAAAACGGCATCAAAAGCGCGTATTTACATGGGAACTGACTCTATATGTTTTGCCTGTTCTCTCGTTTTGTCAGAAAATGCGCAGATTTCCGCATGATTGTGAGGACCGGTGTATGCAAGCCATGGGAACCCGTCACGGGAACCGAGCCTGAAAAATGCTGCAAATACAGAAAATTCTTTCTGAATACGGTTATTTTTTCAGAAGCTGCTGTGATAAAAGACGCATAGATGCTTGAAATATTCGTATTTATGTGCTTTTTTGACTTTATAGCCGGCGGGCAGTGAAGAATCATACTTCGACGGGAATGACCTTGCAGTGCCGGACGGAATAGAGACAGCAGTCCCTGACCGGCTTTTTCATGAGCAGGCCGAGCGCCTTTGCATAGAGCCGCACCTGCTCGGTGTAGGCCTCCAGCAGTGCCGCTTCATCCTTGCCGCTGTCGGTCTTGTAATCGACCAGCACAATGCCGTCCTCCTCCTCGAATACGAGATCCATGATGCCCGTGACCATGCCGTCCGTTCCGGCGTACTGCGCCCCGATCTCTGCGAGAGGACCGTCAAGCGACAGATCCGCGATCCGCACCATGAATTTCTGCTCGCGCCAGATGCGCTTTGCCTGCTTCAGCCGCGCATACAGCGGAGAGGTGAAGAATGCCGCGATCCGGCTGCGGCGGACAGCCTCTGCCTGCCGGCCGGTCAGACGGCCGCCGGTATGACAGCGCTCGATCTCCGCCGGAAGATCCTTTGCGGCTGCTTCAAAATCAGCGTACTGCATAAAGGTATGCACCGCAGTGCCGAATTCGCTGCCGGTCAGACCGTTCGCATCGGTCTCAAAGCGCGGGCGGTCGAGATGCACCTTGTTTTCCTCGGATTTCGAGATCTCGGAAACGCCGTATTTCGCGGTCAGTTCCGCGAGTCTGCTCTGATACTGCCAGCTGCACTGTGCCGCAAGCTGTGCGGTCAGCGCCGGATCGGCAGCGGGCTCCTGCGGTTCGTCCTTTGCATTGTTATGCGCGGGCGGATCCGCCGCCTCCCAGACCGCCGCGGGCAGGAACGGCTGCGATGAATCGCTTCCGCAGGGCAGCTGCAAAATGCGCCGCATCGCTTCACAGGCGGGAGAACGCGCCAGTGCGGTC
>DGSY01000064.1:6252-17565 GCA_002394125.1 Ruminococcus sp. UBA4350 | reverse complement strand
CGCGCCAGTGCGGTCACGAGCCAGTCCGCATAGCAGCCCGCAGCCCGCGTGAGGCTGTCAGACTGACCGCAGACCTTCTGCACATCGGTCAGCATGACGAATGCATCCTTGCGGTGTCCTTCGGTATAGCTGACCGGCAGGATGAGATATTCGCGGGCGCGTGTCAGCGCGACATAGAGCAGACGCAGCTCCTCGGAGATCGTCTCCCTGCGGATCTGCTGATAGACCGCCGTCCACGGGAGCGATTTGCCCTTGCTGAAGGTCTCCGGATCGCGGAGCTGAAAGCCCAGTCCGATCTTCGGATGATACTGATACACAGCCGACGCATCTTTCGAGGAGAACGGCTGATCCGCGCCCGCCAGAATGACGAACGTCGCCTCCAGTCCCTTTGATTTGTGGATCGTCTTGATCTGCACGAGATTCTCTGTTCCGGCGGGAATGCTGCCCGCGGTGAGATCGTCGCGCCTTGCCAGCACGGCATCGAGCCAGCGCAGGAATGCCGAAAGCCCGCCGCCGCGGTTTTCCTCAAAGGTATGCGCATAGGCGGTCAGGGCGCGGAGATTTGCCTTTTTCTGTGCGCCGCCTGCGGTCATCTGCATCAGGCCGAGAAAATCGGTGCTGCGGAAGATGCGGCGGATCAGCTGCTCCGGCGTATCCATTGCCGCGCAGAGCTGCATCTCATCCAGAAAGCGCAGCAGCGCAAGCACCTTGTCTGCGGGGATATGCTCCGGCAGCGCCTGACCTGCTTCGATTGCTTTGCGGATCTCCAGCATCGACTGATAGAGCCGGAAATGCTTCCGGTAAAGCCGGACGGCGATCAGCTCATCGACCGTGAAGCCGAACAGCGGCGAGAGCATCGCAGCCGCTGCGGGAACTTCCGGCAGCGGATTGTCGATCAGACGCAGGATATCGAGCAGCAGCAGCATTTCCGGCGATTTCAGATAATCCTCCTTTTCGATGCTGCAAACGGGGATGCCTGCGGCCGCGACCGCGTCGGCGACCTCCTGCATATGCGTTCCGGTGCGCATCAGGATCAGAAAATCACGCGGCTGACAGGGGCGCGTGCTGCCGTCCTTATCCGTCACGGGCGTACCCTTTTCGAGATGCGTGCGGATGCGCTCCGCGATGACGGCCGGTTCATAGGAATCGGAATCCGATGCCTGCGGAATGAGAATGACCTCGGCCGGCCGCCGTCCCTCCGGATATTCCGCACCGCGCACGAGTGCCTGCGATGCGTCATATGTGACCTCGCCGACGCCCTCCGTCATCAGCATCCCGAAGATGTGGTTGATGACATCGACGACCTCCTGCCCGCTGCGGAAATTGCGGTTGAGCAGGATGCAGGTGTTCTCGGTGAGCTGCGGGGAATGATAGGGCGCACCCTCGCGCATGGCGCGGTAAAAGTTTTCGGGATTGGCATTGCGGAAGCGGTAGATGCACTGCTTGCTGTCGCCGACGACGAACAGATTGTCGCCGTAATGCTCTGCATCGCCGCCGTGCGAGAGCATCCGGAAGATGAGATCCTGCTGATTGTCCGCATCCTGAAATTCGTCGATCATGATGCAGCAGTACTGCTGTGAGAGCTGCTCCGCGAGCGGCGTCTTGACGATCCGGCCGTCCGGCTCACGCTTTGCAAGCAGCGAAAGCGTCATCCGGATCGCATCATTGAAGGTCAGGCCGTTGCGGGCGCGCTTTTCGAGCATACTCCGCGCATTCAGCGCATCCACAAGATCGGCGAGCGCCCGCAGCAGTGCGGCATGGCGCGGCAGATCGGATTCCGCAAAGCGCAGCGGCGTCATCCATGTTTTCCGCAGATCCTCAAAGCGGTCCTTTGCAAAGCTCCGCAGCGATCGGACTGCGCTTTTTTCCTCCTCCCAGCCGCTGCGGGGGAGGGAACGCATCGCGCCGAATCTGACATTCTGCATCGCATCGGCGGCAGCCTTCGCATCGAGCGCCGCGATCTCATTTGCGAGACTGCTGAGCTGATTGTATTCCTCTTTGAGCAGCAGAACGGTCTTTTCGGAGGACATGGTCTCCGCGAGCGTAACTGCGTGCGGATAGAGTGCGGCGATCTCCGCAAGCTCCCTGCCGAGCATCGCAAGGATACCCTGCACCATTGCATCGCCGGCGCAGCGCTCTGCGGCTTCGGAGAGCAGCGTTTCCCCGAACGGGTAATCGTCGGTCAGGGCACGGAGCGAGAGCAGCAGCGATTCCAGTGCGCTGTCATCGTGTCCGCAGAATGCATCATAGAGCAGCTTCTGCTGTGCGGCGGCATCGGGATCCTCTGCGGCGCGGCGGCTGCATTCCTCCAGCAGCTCGGCTGCGCATTTCGCATACAGCTCCTTGGATTCCGTTTCGTCCATGATGCGGAAATTCGCGGAGATATCGAGCTGCGCGAACTGCTCCCGCAGCAGCCGGATGCAGTAGCTGTGGATCGTCGAGATATTCGCGCTCTGGAGCATGGTCATCTGCCGGCGCAGCCAGTCATTCTCCGGCTCCTCCGTGATGCGTTTTGCCAGCGCACGGTTCAGGCGGGCACGCACCTCGCCTGCGGCATCGTTCGTGAATGTGACGACGACCATTTTCTCCGCGGGAAATTCCGGCTCCGAGAGCATGACGGTCAGGCGCTCGACCAGCACGGATGTTTTGCCGCTGCCGGCAGCCGCGCTGACAACGACCGATGCGCCGCGGGCGTTAATCGCCGCTTCCTGCTGCGGTGTCCAGCCCATTTTCCTGCACCTCCTCTCCGTTGTTGTTCATGATCTTCAGCATTGCCGCCTTTGCTTCCTTCTGCGGCACCGGCTTTCGGATGCGGCCGGTATCCTGCTCGCTCAGGAAGCAGATGCTCCGGTAGTCGCAGTAGCGGCAGGCATCTGCATAATACTCCGCCGAGCCGCCCTGCATCGGGCTCGGCACGACATCGCCCTCTGCATAGCATTCCGCACACTGACGGACGAGCTTTTCGATATATACGCGCAGGCCGGAAAGCTGCTGCGCGGTAAAGACCTGTGAATCCTTATCCAGCACGGGTTCGCCTGTTCCGGTATCGGATGCCGCCAGCTTTGCGGGGATATAGACGCCGGCGATCTCCGCCTCCATTTTCGAGAGAATGCCGCGGTCGAGCAGCACTGTCCCGCTCATGCGGAAATACTCGCTGAAATATTCGGCGGCGGGCTTCATGCTCTCGCGGCTCTGCGCGTCGGGCTCATCTGCCGGCATATACAGCACACCGGCGGGCTTTGCATCGGGAAAGACATCCGGATCATCGGTCAGCGCAAAGAGATAGAGCAGCATTTGCAGATTCAGCCCGTAATAGATATTCGCGAGCTTGAATTCCTTTTTGTGAATGCCGGTCTTATAGTCCACGATCCGGAGATACTGCTCGCCGTCCTGCTCCGTGAGATCGACGCGGTCGATCTTGCCGCGCAGACAGAGCTGAATGCCGTTGGAGAGCGTCAGCATATAAGGTCTGGTGCCTTTCTCGTCACCGAGCTGCCCGATGACCAGCTCACATTCCTTCGGCTCAAAGGCGGACTGTGCCATTTCCTTCTGCGTATGCCGGAGCAGGCCGGTCAGCCGCGCCGCGATGCGGTCATACTGCTGCAAAAACCGCGCCGGACGGTTCTCTCTGCCGCCCAGCTCCTTTTCCATGAAATCGGCAGCGCAGCGCTGTGCATGGTCATGCAGCTCGGAGACGGACATCGCAAGGAAATCGTCCCGGTCGGGATGCTCACGGAACAGCCGCTCCATGCATTTGTGAACCATTGTGCCGACAGAGAGCGGATTGAGATTTTTCTTTTCCGGTTTATAGAGACAGAGATCGTCCTTGCAGAAGCTCATGAACGGGCAGCGCATCTTGTTTTCGATCTCGGTCGCGGACATATTGATCTGTCCGCCGGAGAGCTGACGGATCAGCTCCGGATGCTCTGCGCGCAGGCGCATGATGCCGGAATGCTGCCGCAGACGGTCAAGCCTTGCGGCCTCCTGCGGCATCTCCGAAAGCATCTGCCGGACGGATGCGCGTTCGGCGGGGGAAAGCTCATAATCCTGCACAAAGCTGTAATAGGCGGCCGCCTTCGAGGACACATAGAACAGCGCGCCCATGCGGTCGGCACGGCGGAAATACGGCGGCTTTTTGGTCTGCGGGAGAAGCGCCTGCACCTCGGTGAGCAGGGGAGAGGGAATCAGTGCGCTGCCCTTTTCATCGGCAAGCGGATAGCAGAGCCAGAGCATTTCCGATGCGGCGGAGAGCGTCTTGTAAACGATCAGGCGCTCATCGGCACAGAGGTCGCGGACGGAGCGGGAAAGCTCCACGCCGCAGCCGGAAAGCTGTTCGCGCTCGGTCTCGGAGAAGAATCCGGTCTGCGAGATATTCGCGGGGAATGCGCCCTCATTGACGCCGAGGACGAATACCGCTTTCGGCGCATCGTAACGCGCCGCCGCCGCACTCTGCACCGTGACGGCATCGAGCGTCTGCGGCACCTCCGGCAGCTGATGCGAGCGCAGGACGGCAGTCATCAGATCCAGAAGCTGCGGCAGCGGGACTGTGACACCGCGCAGTGCTTCATGCATCGCGTCGAGCGTTTCCATGAGCGATTTCCAGAGCCCGCGGAGCGTCCGGCTGCGCTGTAAATCGCCGCGGTCGCGCATTCTGCCGGCCAGCTCAACGGCGCGGTCGGGGATATGCAGATCGGTCATCAGGCGGTAGAGCGTCCGGATGATGACCTCGCCGGTGACGGCCTCTCCGTCCTGCCGGATGAGTGAACGCCGTGCCGCGAGGATCGGCTGCATGATGCGCTGCCGGAGCGCCTCGGCCTTTCCCTCCGGATCGGTCTCCGCCGCAAAGGGACGCTCCCACTGTGTCCCCTCGATATCCCAGATATAGGCGTAATCCTCCAGCCTTGCGGCATCGTTGGTGTTTTGCAGGAGCATTTGTGTATGCAGCAGCAGGAGCAGCTGTTCGGTCGTTGTCCTGTGCAGCAGCGCAAGCAGGCAGAGCGGCAGCTTCATCACGGCAGTATGCAGAACGCTGCGGCGCTGATCCATATAATAAGGAATGCCGTAGCGCTCGAATGCCGCTTCGAGCAGTGCGCCGTAGCTGCCGAGATCATGCATGACGACCATGATATCCGAGGCGCGGAGCCTGCCCTGCATCAGCAGCTGCCGGATCTGCGCCGCGCAGTATTCCGCTTCGAGCGTGCGGTCGGCGGCTTCGCAGATCGTCACGGCGCAGTCATCGCCGGAATATGCATTCTGCGGAACGGTATAGATCCCGCGGCTGAGACAGGCGAGCGACGGTGCCGCAAAGCGGTGCTGCTCCGTCAGCAGGATGACCTCCGAGGCGGTATTCTGTTCCTTTGCCAGTCGGCGCAGGGCGCGGGCGGTATCGTTGACGGCATCGAAGCGCGTGAAGTCGGGCGCGTCCATATTGTCCGTGCGCAGCGCGATCCAGACCTCTGCGGCATCGCGCAGCATGACTTCGAGCATTTTATACTGATCGCCCGTGAACGATTCAAATTCATCGAGGAAGATATGCGCACCGGCAAAGAAGCTCCCGCCGTCGGCGGCTGCGGCTGCCGTGACCGGATCGGTCAGGATGTCGCGCAGCCCCTTTTCTTCGAGCATTGTCAGATAATCCGCGTAGATGCGCGCAATATCCGTGACCTTCTGCGAAAGGACGGGCGACATTTCCTGCATGGCCTCCGCTGCATCCGCGAGATCCTCCGGCAGTGCGCCTGCCTGCATCAGCTCATTGAGCTGCGCTTCGATCTGCGGCAGAAAGGATGCGCGGTCGGCCTGCCCGCCGTAGAACAGCAGCACATGACCGTCCGAGAGCCGTCGCAGGAGCGTATGCAGCAGGACGGTCTTTGTGACGGCGTCTGCGGCATCACGCGGGGCGGCGGCGATCTCGGAGAGAATCTCCTGCGTCAGAAAGCGGAAGCTGCCGGTGTGGAGCTGATTGAACCGCACCGCGCCGAGATGCGCATAGAGCCGCTTGTCATAGGTATAGCAGAACGGCTCCGGCACGAGCGTGCGGACAAAGCAGCCCTGCTGTTCTGCCTCCGCGATCCGGCGGATGAGATATTCGGATTTGCCGCAGCCTGCGGCACCGAGCACAAAATGCAGCATACAGACCTCCGTACATTGTAAGAAAATGACTGATTCTATTATAGCATAGAGGGCGTTTTTTTTCAAGCGCCTGATGTGCAGAATGCTGCACATCCGCCTGCCGGAAAAGCGAAGTTCAGAACGCTGCCGGCCGGCGCGGAAGGCCGGTTTTTTGACGCGCCGAAATATTGAAAATACTATTGACTTTTAGCCGGAATTGGAGTATAATATCTCTATATTTCAGAATCACGCATTTGTGCAGATTTCCGAATGAATCCGGCAGAATCCGGCAGAAAACTGCGCGCAGACGGCGGCCTTGCCGTCTGCCGATTCGGTAAAGCCGGTATGAATTTGTGGAATTTACACAAAAATCGGACGAATATAGAAAGGAGCGGTGTCAATGGATCAGACGATCCGCAAGATCCTGGAGCTGGATGCCGCAACGGAGGAACGGCTCAGCGGCGTGCGGCTGCAGTGCCGCCGGAAGGTGCAGGAGGCGCGTCAGCAGGCTTCTGCCATGACGCAGGCCGCCAGACATCAGACGCGGGATACGATCATTGAAATGGAGGAGCAGGCACGCAGCGAGTATGAGCAGAAAATGTCCGCGCTGCGCGGCGACTTCGACCGCCGTGCCGAGGAAATGACGGCGCAGTTCGCAGGGCAGCACGATGATCTGCTTCAAACGCTCTTTGATGAGACGCTGCGCGAAGCGGAGGCCTGAGCGCTATGGCGAATCAACATCAGGCGACGGCTGCTGCGGTCCGCACGGCCTACGGACACCGTCTGCGGGCGGCGGAATACCGCGATCTGCTCAATCTGCATTCGGTCGCGGATATCGTTTCCTATCTCAAGGAGACCGAAGCCTACCGGACGCTGCTTCAGGGCTTGGAGCCTGCCTATACGCACCGCGGCTATGTCGAAATGCTGCTCAAGCGCAATCTCTTTACGCAGTGCCTGCATTTTTGCAGTCTGGAGCATTTGCAGAATACGCCGTTTTTCCGCTTTTTCATCTATGACCACGAGATCCGCGAGCTGATCAAAAAGGTACAGCTGATGCCGGCGGACAATGCTTCCTATATCTCGGCCATGGACGCATGGCTCGGCCCGTATCTAAGCTTTTCGCAGGAGGCGCTGGCGCGTGCGGAAACGCGGGAGGAGATCATCGCGGCCGCGGCGCAGACGCCCTATGCCAATGTGCTGAAAACGCACTGGCCGGCGGGCGTTGAGCAGCCCGATTATACCGCGCTGGAGATCGCACTGCGCGCCTGCTATCTGGAGCGCATTCTCCGCGAGGCGGAGCAGACCGTCCGCGGCGACGATCTCGATGCGCTGAAAAAGCTGATCGCGGAGCAGATCGACATTGTCAATCTCATCAACGCCTTCCGTCTGAAGCATACATTTCATATGGATGCGGAAGCGGTGAAGCGGATGATGCTGCCGATCCCCGGCAGACTGCCGAAGCGCGTCTGCGAGGAGCTGTATGCGGCGCCGGATGTGCCGGCATTTCTCGAGGTGCTGCGGACAACGCGCTACGGCCGCATGATGCAGGAGGATATGGGCTTTCTGAAGGATGCCCCGACCTCCGTGCAGCTGGAACAGATCTTCCGGAAGCTGCGCTGGCAGAGCGCAAGGTCGGCACTGCATTTTTCCGGCCATGCTGCGGTCAGTCTCTATGCGGCTCATGTTTTGCAGCAGATCGAGACTGAAAATCTGATCATGATCATCGAGGGCGTGCGTTACGGCAGATCCGTTGCGGAGCTGCAGTCCATGCTGATTACCGATGCGTGAGGAGGCCGGCGGGATACCGGCTGATGCACATTTGGAGGTGTTATCTTGTCAATCGAAAAGCTGGAGCTTGTCAGTATCGCAGGCGCAGCACCGAGTCTGAATGAGGCGATCGTCGCCTGTCTGCAAAGCAGGGCATTCCATATCGAAAATGCCGCAAAGCTGCTTGGCAGCGGGGAGGACGGCGGCGCATCCCATTCGGAGGATCCCTATGCCGCACCGCTGCGTGCGCTGATGGAATTCGACCTTCGCCGTGCGAAGATCGACACGGAGCGGGAGCCGCTGCCCGGTGAATTTACGCCGGAGTCGATCCTCTCCGAGACAGAGCGCATTTCGGAACGGCTGCGGGATGTCCGGGAGAAGCTCGCTGCGGCCCGGAAGCAGGTCGCGGATTACGGCAGCGCTGCGATCCACCTGAAAAATCTCACCGGCTCCGATCTGGATCTCGGTGAGCTGACAAAATGCAGACATATCGTTTCCCGCTTCGGCAGGATGCCGGAGGAGAATATGCAGAAGCTCGCGTTTTACAGCGATGAGGGCTTTGTCTTTCAGGCGTATCACACCGAGCATGAATATGTCTGGGGATTCTATTTCGCGGCAAAGGAGCGGATCCTGACTGTCGATGCGATCATGAAGGGACTGCTCTTTGAATGCTACGAGCTGCCGAAGGATGTCAGCGGTACGCCGGAGCAGGCGCTTGCGGAATTGCAGATCAAGCTGACGGAGCGGAAATCCGCGCTGGAAGAACTGGAAAAGCAGGAATCCGCGATCTATGAAGAAGAAGCCGATCTGCTCGGCCGGATGTACTGCTATGCGAAATATCAGAGTGAGGTCTGGAAGCTGCGTTCGCAGTGCATTGTCACGGACAATAAATTCAGCCTCATGGGATATGTGCCGGTCTCCGAAAAGGAGCGCTTCAAAAAGTATATCGGCAATGTCCCGGATCTGAGCGTCGTCTATGAGGCGCCGTGGGCGGATACAAAAGTGCAGCCGCCGGTGCGCCTGAAAAACGGCTGGTTCTCAAAGCCGTTCAATATGTTCGTCGAAATGTACGGCCTGCCGAATTACAATGGCTACAATCCGACGACCTTTGTTGCAATCACCTACACGCTGCTCTTCGGCATCATGTTCGGCGATCTCGGACAGGGACTTGTCATGGCGCTGATCGGCATTTTCCTGCACAAGGTCAAGAAATTCGAGCTCGGCGCGATCATCGCCCGGATCGGCTTTTCCAGCGCATTCTTCGGCGCACTGTACGGCTCGGTCTTCGGATTTGAGGAGGCGCTCGATCCGATGTATGAGAAGCTGGGCATCCCGTATCTGCCGCTGAAGGCGATGGAGAATACGAACACGATCATCTTCGGCGCGATCGGCATCGGCGCGGGCATCATCATCATCTCAATGCTTATCAATATCGTCGTCAAGATGCGGCGCCGCAATTATGAGGACGGCGTTTTCGGCAACAACGGCATTGCGGGTCTGATATTCTTCACCGGACTGCTGCTGCTGGTCCTGACCTTTATCACCGATCTCACGATCGACCTGCCGATCATCGTCATCATGCTGGCGCTGCCGCTGCTGCTGATGTTCTTCCGCGAGCCGCTCGGCCACGCGGTCGCGCATAAGCCCTATAAAATGCCGGAGCTCGGCGACTTCATCGCATCGAATTTCTTCGAGTGCTTTGAATTCCTGCTCGGCTATGCGTCCAATACCCTGTCGTTTATCCGTGTGGGCGGCTTCGTCTTCTCGCACGCCGGCCTGATGAGCGTTGTCATGATGCTCGCGGATATGATCGGCAGGAATCACAAGTCCGTGATCACAGTCGTGATCGGCAACCTCATCGTCATGGGCATGGAGGGTCTGATCGTCGGCATTCAGGTGCTGCGTCTGGAATTCTACGAGATCTTCTCCCGCTGCTATGACGGCGACGGCAAGCCCTTCACCCCGATCTCGGTCACATTCGATGATTTCAACGAACTGAAGCAGTCCGAACAGACTGCCAATGCATAATGCAAATTTAGGAGGTAAAATCCATGTCTGGTATTGAAATTGCGGAACTGATCCTGCTGCCGCTCGGTGTGACGGCACTGCTCACGCTGCCGGTTCTGGCGGCCATCAAAAAGCAGAAGCCCGGCAAATCCATGCGCCGCGCCATGCTGACGAATCTCTGCGCATTCGGCGCTGTGCTGCTCTGCGCGATCATCCTGCCGCTCGGCGGCTTTGCATCTGCGGATGAGACTGCGGAGGCGGCAAATGCCGTCACGAATTCCGCGGCGGGACTCGGCTATCTCGCTGCCGCGATCTCGGTCGGCGTCGGCTGTATCGGAAGCGGCATCGCCGTCGGCCATGCTGCCCCTGCCGCGATCGGTGCGCTCGCTGAGGAGCCGAAATCCTTCGCAAAGGCGCTGATCTTCGTCGCGCTCGGTGAAGGTATCTCGATCTTCGGCCTGCTGGTCGCGATCATGATCCTCGGAAAGCTGTAATGCGCTGCTGGGTCATCAGTGACAATACCGACACTGTCATGGGAATGCGGCTTGCCGGCGTTGAGGGCGAGATCGTTCACGAGCGTGAGCAGACGATCGCCGCGCTGCGAAAGGCAATGCATACGGATGGCATTGCGGTCGTCATGATTACGGAAAAGCTCGCTGCGCTCTGCGGTGCGGAGGTGCAGGAGCTGAAGGAGCATACGGCGCTGCCGCTGGTCGTCATCATTCCCGACCGCCACGGCACTTCGGATATGACCGCCGCCATTTCGCGGTATCTGGCGGAAACGGTCGGTATCCATATCTGAGAATAACCGCTGGGCGGCGCAGAGAGCTGCCCGATTGGAGTATGAAACATGGATGCAAATCAGAGACTCATGCAGTTTATGGAGGCGGTCAGCCGCAGCACGGACGCAAAGGTTCTGAAGGCGGAGCAGACGGCTGAGGAGGAGGCGGAGCAGATCCTGCTGGAAGCAGACAGGAAATGCAGAGCCGATTCCGAAAAGACGCTTGCTGCCGCAAAAGCGCGGATCGCCGCGACCTATCAGAAGCGGATGTCGCAGATCGGCTATGAGGGGCGGACAGCGTTCCTCAGCCGCCGGCAGATGCTCCTGATGCAGCTTTTCGGAGAGCTGCGTGAAAAGCTCACGGCATTCACCGCCTCGGCGGACTATCTGCCGTGGATGAAAAAGCTGCTGGCGGATGCGGCACCGGAGGACGGTGCGGAGATCCTGCTGCGGGAGAGCGACCTTGCACTGAAGCCGGAACTGGAAAAGACCGTTTCGGCAAAGATCAGCTTCCGTGCGGATCCGGCGATCCGGCTCGGCGGACTTTCCGTGCTGTCGGCGGACGGCAGACGCTGCCGGAACCATACGCTCGACGAGGCCTATGCGTCGCAGCTGCGCAATTTCTATCGCAATCATAAAATCGGCGGGGG
>DGSY01000064.1:0-6195 GCA_002394125.1 Ruminococcus sp. UBA4350 | reverse complement strand
GACAAGTGATGCAGACGCAAAATCAGCAGCCTGTGATCTACAGCGTCAACGGCCCTGTCGTCAAGGTACGCAATACGAGTGTCTTTTCGATGATGGAAATGGTCTATGTCGGAAAGCGCCGTCTGATCGGCGAGGTCATCGGCCTGACTGATCTGGAAACGACGATACAGGTATACGAAAGCACATCCGGCCTGCAAACCGGCGAGCCGGTCGAGCCGACGGGCGCACCGATGTCGGTCACGCTCGGCCCCGGCATCCTGACGAATATCTTTGACGGCATTGAGCGTCCGCTGCGGGCGCTGGAGCAGGCATCCGGCGCATTCATCGGGGACGGACTTGCCGTTCCGGTGCTGGATGAGGAAAAAGAATACGATGTCGATATCAAGGTGAAAAAGGGGACGGTGCTCCAGCCCGGCGAGGCCTATGCCTCCTGTCAGGAGACCTCTGCGATCCTGCATCTGTGCATGGTGCCGCCGAATCTCTCCGGAAAGGTCACCTATGCGGCGCCGGACGGCAAATACCGGATCCATGACGAGATTATCCGTATTGAAGATGCAGCCGGAAAGGAGCATTCGCTGACGCTCTGCCAGAAGTGGCCGATCCGCCGCGCAAGACCGGCAGCGAAGCGGCTTGCGCCCTCGCGTCCGATGATTACCGGACAGCGTGTCCTCGATACGCTGTTCCCGATCGCGAGAGGCGGCACGGCGGCGATCCCCGGCGGCTTCGGTACGGGCAAGACCATGACGCAGCACCAGATCGCGAAGTGGTGCGATGCGGATATCATCGTCTATATCGGCTGCGGCGAGCGCGGCAATGAGATGACACAGGTGCTGGAGGAATTCACGGCGCTGAAGGATCCGCGGACGGGCAAATCCCTGATGGAGCGCACCGTGCTGATCGCCAATACCTCGAATATGCCGGTCGCGGCGCGTGAGGCGTCGATCTATACCGGCATCACGCTTGCGGAATATTACCGCGATATGGGCTATCATATCGCGATCATGGCTGATTCGACCTCGCGCTGGGCGGAGGCGCTGCGTGAGATCTCCGGCCGTCTGGAGGAGATGCCGGCAGAGGAGGGCTATCCGGCCTATCTGCCCTCGCGTCTTTCGGAATTCTATGAGCGCACCGGCGCCTATGAGACCCTCAACGGCAGAGAGGGCAGCGTGACCGTTATCGGCGCTGTCTCGCCGCAGGGCTCGGATTTCTCGGAGCCGGTCACGCAGAATACGCGCCGCTTCGTGCGCTGCTTCTGGGGACTGGACAAGGCGCTCGCCTATGCGCGTCACTATCCGGCGATCAACTGGACGATGAGCTACAGCGAGTATCTCGACGATCTCGCCCGCTATTACGAGTCGAAGGTCGATCCGAAGTTCAACGAATACCGCACAGAGATCAGCGCTCTGCTGAAAGAGGAGCAGTCGCTCATGGATATCGTGCGTCTGATCGGATCGGATGTTCTGCCGGAGGATCAGAAGCTCGTCATTGAGATCGCAAGGCTGATCCGCGTCGGCTTCCTTCAGCAGAATGCCTATCACGCGGAGGATACCTATGTCCCGCTCGACAAGCAGTTCCGGATGATGGAGCTGATCCTCCATGTCTACCACAGGACAAAGGAGCTGATCGCGGAGCATATCCCGCTGGACGCGATCCGGGAGAGCGGCATTTTTGAGACCGTCATCAAGGTGAAATATGACATCCCGAACCGGCAGCTCGAGCGCTTTGATACGCTGACGCAGCAGATCGACGGAATCCTCGACGGCCTGCGCCGGAAGAAAAAGGAGGTGCTGTAACCGATGAGCCTACAGTATTTCGGGCTTCACAGCATCAGCGGCTCGCTGGTCATTCTCGATCATGTCGAGGGCGCACAGTTTGACGAAATGGCGCGCATCGTGCTCGATGACGGCACCGAGCGTACCGGCAGAGTGGCGATGCTGGAGGGCGACAAGGCAGTTTTGCAGGTCTTTGAGGGCACGCACGGCCTTTCGCTGACCAATACCCGCACACAGTTCACCGGCAGACCGATGGAGATGCCGCTTTCGGGCGACCTGCTCGGCCGCGTCTTTACCGGCGCGGGCAGACCGGCGGACGGCCTCGGCGAGGTCATGGCGGAGAAATTCGGGGATATCAACGGCGCACCGCTGAATCCGGTCTCGCGGCAGTATCCGCGCAACTTCATCCAGACCGGCATTTCCTCGATCGACTGCCTGATGACGCTGATCCGCGGACAGAAGCTGCCGATCTTCTCCGGCACCGGCCTTTCGCATAACAAGCTCGCTGTGCAGATCGTGCAGCAGGCGCGGATCGCGAAGGATTCCGGCTCGGAGTTCGCGGTCGTATTTGCGGCAATGGGCATTCAGAATGACGTCGCGGATTTCTTCCGCCGCAGCTTTGCGGAGAGCGGCGTTTTGCAGAATGTCGTGATGTTCCTCAATCTCGCGAATGACCCGATCGTCGAGCGCATCATCACCCCGCGCTGCGCACTGACCGCCGCGGAGTATCTCGCCTACGAAAAGCATATGCATATCCTTGTCGTCATGACGGATATGACAGCCTATGCGGAAGCGCTGCGCGAATTCTCGTCCTCCAAGGGCGAGATCCCCGGCAGAAAGGGCTTTCCGGGCTATCTCTATTCCGATCTGGCCTCGCTCTATGAGCGTGCGGGCATTATCGAGGGCATTGAGGGCAGCGTGACGCAGCTCCCGATCCTGACGATGCCGAATGACGATATCACACACCCTGTCCCCGACCTGACCGGCTATATCACCGAGGGACAGATCGTTCTGGACAGAGGTCTGGAGCAGGGCGGTGTCTATCCGCCGATCTCGGTGCTGCCGTCGCTCTCCCGTCTGATGAAGGACGGCATCGGCGAGGGCTATACGCGGGCGGATCATTCCGCCTGTGCGAATCAGCTTTTCGCGTCCTATGCGCAGGTGCAGGATGCGCGTTCGCTCGCATCGGTCATCGGTGAGGAGGAGCTTTCCGCATTGGATAAGCAGTATCTCACCTTCGGCCGGTACTTCGAGAAATGCTTCCTGACACAGCGCTTCGACGAGAACCGCTCGATGGAGGATACGCTGGATCTGGGCTGGACACTGCTTTCGCTGCTGCCGAAATCCGCGCTCGACCGCGTGGACGATCAGATGCTGAATGCGCATTATGATCCGGAGGCGGCGCAGGCGCTGATCGAAAAGACGGAGGCGTGAAGTGGCAAATCAGGTATTTCCGACCAAGGGCAATCTGATCGCAGCGAAGCGCTCGCTGAAGCTGGCAAAGCTCGGCTATGACCTCATGGACCGCAAGCGCAATGTGCTGATCCGCGAGCTGATGCAGCTTGTGGAGCGTGCAAAGCAGCTCCGCGGCTCGATCGAGGAGACCTACCGCGTCGCCTACCGCGCACTGGAGGAGGCGAATATCACGCTCGGCGTGGTTGACCGCTTTGCGTATACGGTGCCGATCGACGACCGCATTGTGATCAGTACGCGTTCGGTCATGGGCGTGGAGATTCCGATGGTCAGCTATCCGGAGGAGATCCGGCCGGAGGTGCCCTACGGCTTTCTGGATACGAATGTGCAGCTGGATGAAGCATACGCAGCATTCTGCAAGGTCAAGACAATGACGCTGCTGCTCGCGGAGGTGGACAGCGGTGTATTCCGGCTCGCGACGGCGATCCAGGCGACACAGCGCCGCGCCAACGCGCTGAAAAATGTGCTGATCCCGCGCTATTCGGAGATCATCCGCATGATCTCGGATGCGCTGGAGGACAAGGAGCGCGAGGAATTCACCCGCATGAAGATCATAAAGGCGACCAAGAAGTGAAATATGAAAATGATACGATTTGACGGGCTGATCCCGCCTGAACAGCGCGCCGCTTTCAATGAGCAGTTCATCGGCGGCGCGGTTCCTTTCTTTTCCTATGCAGCAGAAAAGTGCGCGATCGACGGGATGCTCGCCGCGGCGCACTTTTTTTCACCCGATTTTACGCTGATCGGCGACTGCGTCTTTCTGACGGCGATCATGCCGCCCGATTTCAATGAAGAATCCTACCGCGAAATGGAAAAGCGGTATCACGGCGACCATTCCGCAATGGAGCGCTGGGTGAATGCGTGGTCGGTCGGGGGGTATTTCCTCAATGCCGATCCGGAATACATGGACGATGAACAGATCCTCACCGCCTTTACGGATTGTCTGCAATACTACTGGGGACAGCGCCTGAAGCAGCTCTTTCCCGACCGCGGTTTTATCTTTGAAACGGGATATGAGATCGAAGGCGAGCTGGGGTATACGATCACATTTTATCAGAAAAGGAGCGCGAACCAATGAGCAGACTTGTCACCGCTGCTGCCGTGCAGATGCAGTGCAGCACCGATCCGGCGGAAAGCATGGCGGCCGCCGAGCGTCTGATCCGTCAGGCGGCCGCGGACGGCGCACAGATCATCCTGCTGCCGGAGCTGTTCGAGCGGCAGTATTTCTGTCAGGAGCGCCGCTATGAATACTACGCATTTGCGCAGAAAACAGAGGAGAATCCAGCTGTCCGGCGCTGCATGGAGCTGAGCCGCGAGCTTGGCGTTGTGCTGCCGGTCAGCTTCTATGAGCGCGACGGCAGCCGGCTGTTCAATTCGGCTGCGGTCATTGATGCGGACGGCACGCTGCTCGGTGTCTACCGCAAAACGCATATCCCCGATGACCATTATTATCAGGAGAAATTTTATTTCGCGCCCGGCAACACCGGCTTCCGGACATGGAAAACGCAGTTCGGCGTGATCGGCATCGGTATCTGCTGGGATCAGTGGTTTCCGGAGACAGCGCGTTCGCTCGTGCTGAACGGCGCGGAGCTGCTGTTCTATCCGACGGCGATCGGCTCCGAACCGATTCTGGAAACCGACAGCGAACCGCATTGGCGTACCTGTATGCAGGGGCATTCCGCTTGCAATATCACGCCGGTCATTGCGGCGAACCGCATCGGACTGGAGCGCGTAACGCCCTGCGCGGAGAACGGGATGCAGGAATCCGCGCTGCGGTTCTACGGCTCCTCGTTCATGACGAATGAGACGGGGCAGATCATTGCGCAGGCAGACCGGCAATCGGAGGCGGTGCTGATGCAGACCTACGATCTGGATGCGATCGCGCAGATGAAGCTCGACTGGGGACTCTTCCGCGACCGCCGTCCGCATTGCTACGGCGATATCACTGCGGACTGAGCCGGCAGCACAGCGCGGAATACAGAGGTGATGTGTTATGAGTATCCGCACAAAAGGCAGACGCCGGATCACCGTCGGCGGAGAGACATATGTCTGGTATGTGACACCCGATGATGATTCGCCGTATCAAATTCTGCACATCGTATCGGATGACAAAGCGCTGATTCTGTCCTGTCCGCTCGGCACCGGAACGGATTATGTCATCAGCAAGGGCAGAGTATTTCAGAATCAGCCGGCGAACGGCCGCTGGAACAGATATCTGCTGCCGTTTGCTGTTCCGGAGGCGGTCACACCGGAATTTGTTGCCCGGCTGATCGTCTGGGCCGCGCAGGAACGGGATGCGGTTCCGGTCAGCGGCATGGATGTACCTGTATAAAGCAAGATGCCCCTGAGCGTTTCAAAGCGCTCAGGGGCATCATTTCACGAGAGGTTCCGATCATTCTGATTATTCGCAGACAAATGCGCCGTCACGGAAATCGACCGTCACGGTGCTGCCCTGCGGGAGCGGGCTGCTGAGCAGCTTCTTCGCAAGCAGTGTTTCGATCTTCCGCTGGATCAGACGCTTGAGCGGACGCGCACCGAAATTCGGATCATAGCCCTGTTCGATGACGGCATCCTTTGCGGCAGCGGTCAGCGTGACATTCAGCTGCTGATCCGCGAGCCGCTTTTGCAGATTCGCAATGAGCAGATCGACGATCCCGCCGATCTCCTGCTTGGTCAGCGGCTTATAGAGAATGATCTCGTCCAGACGGTTGAGGAATTCCGGACGGAACCGCTGATGCAGCAGTGCATCGGTCTGCTTCTTCGCTGCCTCAGAGATCGTGCCGTCGGGCTGGATGCCTTCGAGCAGCGCATCCGCGCCGAGATTCGAGGTCAGGATGAGAATGGTATTCTTGAAATCGACGGTTCTGCCCTGCGAATCGGTGATCCGGCCGTCGTCCAGCACCTGCAGCAGCAGATTGAACACATCCGGATGTGCCTTTTCGATCTCGTC
>DGSY01000102.1 GCA_002394125.1 Ruminococcus sp. UBA4350 | reverse complement strand
GGAGCTGGAAGCGAAATGCAGAAAGTATCTTCATGTGAAGGTGACAGACACGGCACTCTTTGCGAATGTCATGGACAAGCGCGGCGCGGAATATGAGATCCTCTCGGATACCGAAGCAAATCTCTACGGCGAATTCAGAATCTCGGAATTATCGGCGGCACTTGCGGCGGAGCAATGCGAGCTGCTCTCGATCACGGAGCATGAGGAAAGCCTCGAAAACTACTTCATCAATCTGGTCGGCAGTGACGGGGGTGATCGGGCATGAGAAATCTGATCCGCATTCACTGCAAACGCTTTCTGTTCCGCTGGGAGACATTCGCGGTCACGCTGCTGAATATTCTGCTCATGGTCATCGGCATACTGGCAGCGCGCCTGATGTTTGATCCGGAGACAGCTAATTTTGATTTTTACGCGCTGATCCATTTCATAACGCTTGTCTCTGTTCTGGCCGTCCTGACGGCGGTCATCTTCATTGAGATCAACACGCTCTCGACCGGCGCGATCCGGAATCCGCTCATCGCAGGCTACAGCAAGGGACAGGTCTTTCTGAGCAAATATATCTCGGTCATCGTATTCAGCGCGGTGCAGGGCGCGATCGTTCTGCTCCCGACTGTGCTTGCGAATTGCTGGACAGACCGTCCGGTATCCTTTATGCTTTCGATACTGCTTGTCTACATGACGGTTTCCGCGCTTGCAATGACAGTCTGTCTGCTGTCCGACCGGCCGACGGTCTATGTCGTGATCCTGTTCGGCGTTCTGCTTGGCCTGCTGTTCGGCGGTACGGCGGTTTCTGAGATTCTCAACCGCCCGCAGTATCAGGGCATTGAATTGCAGGAGGATCATATAGATAAGCTGCCGAATCCGTGGTATCTGCCCTCGCCGAAGCGGGATATTCTGGAGCAGGTACACCGCCTGAATCCCATGCAGCCGCTGAAAGAATATGAGCAATATCTGGAGGTCTTTGGAAGCTACGCCTATACTGCGCAGTATTTTGAGAATACACTGAATCAGGCGGAGGATGATCTGCACAGAGAGTATGCCGGACTGCTGAAGCAGCAATGGGAGGAACGGTACGATCCGCATATCCGGAGGCTGGAGCTTTTCCCGTACTATCAGTGCGGTCTGCTGCTGATGATTGGCGCGGGCGGCATCCTGCTGTTCCGGAAGCGGAATCTGAAATAATACGAGGTGATACGAAATGAGAAATCTGATTCTGACAGGGATACAGCGTTATTACCGCCGCCCGCTGACTTTTCTTTGCTTAGCAGTGTCTCTGTTATCGGGAATTATGTATGCGATTTCTTCGGTGCATACCGTTTCTGCAATTCCGGCAGCTGCTTCATCGTTCCAGCCGGATGACTTTTTCTGGATCATCAGTATTTTTGTGAATATCGTTCTGTTGGTTCTGAATATCGGAACAGAATTCAGTGCCGGTGCATTCCGGAATAAGCTCATTGCAGGGTATACAAAGCAGGCGCTTTATCTTTCTGAGACTGCTCTGACATTATTGCTTTCTTCTGTCATGTTTTGCCTGACGGCACTGCCGTTTGTGGTTTTCCGGTTTGGATATCTTTCTAAAATGAACTATTTTCCACTGGCGTTTGGTTCTATTTTTGCAGCTTATATTTTTATGGGTATCCTGACGGTGCTGTTCTGCTTTGTTACGATGAATCGGACAGTTGCCGCAATTATCAGTCTGCTGCTTACATTCGGACTGTATTGGGGCAGTTATTCCATTGAACACAAACTAAAAAATCCGGAGTATTGCACCACCTATTACCGTGCTGACGGCAGCTCCTATCGAGTAAGCTTCGGTAATTTTGATACAGAGGATATGGATGATATTACCGAAGTAAAAAATGAACCGAACCCTGATTACATCAGCGGCACAAAACGCACGGTACTGACGATTCTCAATGACTGCAATTCCTTCACGGCGATTCGTTCCTTCTCCGTTTACAGCTATTATACAAATGATTTCAAGACGAATGAACTGTCGGATTACGAAGAAGAAAACTGTATCAAAACACAGCGTGCGCTGGTATCGACCTGTATGACAGGAGCTGTTCTGACAGCTGCCGGTGCATGGCTTTTCAATAAGAAAAACCTGAGATAAGCAGCGGAGGTGATACGAGTGCTGCCGTGGATATTGACTGCTGTTTGTGCCGTCGGAATACTGCTTGCAATCATGAAGCTACGGCTGCTGAAAGCGGATCTGGATGCGCTGTCGGAGCAGATCGACGAAAAACTGCATAAGGATACGAATGTCTCGCTCTATGTATCCGGCAGGGACAGGCAGCTTTGCAGGATCACGGCAAAGCTGAACCGTCAGCTTGATCTGCTCCGCAAACAGCAGCTTCAATATCAGCACGGCAATACAGAGCTCAAAAATGCCGTCACGAATATCTCGCATGATCTCCGCACACCGCTGACGGCGATCGCCGGCAATCTCTATATGATCCGCAGAACAGACGATCCTGCCGAGATCGGGAACTGTCTGGATGCGATCGAGGAGCGCACGGAAGCGATGAAGCGGCTCACAGAGGAGCTGTTCCGCTATTCCGTCATCATCTCCGATGAACGCGAAGCGGAGACAGAGGAGGTGTTCGTCAATCAGCTGTTGCAGGAAAGCATCAGCAGCTTTTATCCTGTACTGACGGAAAAGGGCATCACACCGTCGATTCATCTGACCGATGCCCGCATTGTGCGGAATGTCAATCGCTCGGCGCTTGCGCGGGTGTTTTCCAATCTGCTGAATAATGCCGTGAAATACAGCGGCGGCGATCTGGAAATCACGCTCTCCGATAAGGGCGAGATCACATTCTCCAATATGGCAAAGGAGCTGTCCGCCGTGGAGACGGAACAGCTCTTTGACAGGTTCTATACGGTTGAGGCCGCCCGCAGCTCCACGGGGCTGGGGCTGTCCATTGCCCGCACACTTGTCGAGCGTATGGGCGGGACGATCACGGCAGACTATGATAACGGCCGGCTGACGATCCGGCTCCTGCTGTGATGCGCCGGCTGACCGCTCCCCTTTTGCGGTATCCGATGACAAAACACCGGCGATAGTCTCACTTTTTTTCCTCTGTGGCATACCAGCCGGATGCATTTCAAAAGCTTCTCCAAAAACATCTGTGTTCAATCCGGATGTGCGCATATTCCGATTTTATACATTTTTCCGTCACTCTGCGTATATTTCAGATAATGCCGGTCGCTCAGCTGATACAGCCGGAAACCGAATCCGTCATCGTCCAGCTCGTACTCCGTCGGCTCCCCGAACACCTCCGGCACCTTATCCGGAGGATCACTGACCGAGACCCCGCCGACGGTGATATCCTGTATCCCGTCATCCTTGGGATAGAAAAAGACACTGTAAAATTCAGCAGTTTCCAGCTCTTTCTGATCCAGCTCCGCAGCGCCGTCATAGTTCACAAAACCGATTTTCGTCCCGTCATAAAGCAGCCTGTAGGTCAGGATACTGTTTTTCTCGTCGAGCAGAACAAACTCCGCAGAAAAATGGCTGCCGCAGTCCTTCAGTGTTCCCGGCACCGTCATCACAGAATCTGCAACGCGGATATTTCTGCACACCTGCTCAAAAACGGCTTCATTGAATGCGGCGTGATCTGTCATTGTCTCCGCATCCGCGGCGGACACGGCAGATATACTGCTCTCTGACGGCGCAGCTGATGAATCAGATACCGCAGAGCTTTCCTGCTTTCCGCATCCGGTCAGCAGCGCGGCTGACAGCATCAGGCATAAGAATCCGGTCAACTGTTTCTGCATGGATTGGTTCCTCCCGTTTTGTAAATTCGATTCCGGCTATCGGACAGTATCAGTATAACACAGAATTCCATTCATTACAAGTACCCTTTGAGCATCCCTGCCGCTTGCAGTTTCACATTTGCAAAAAGCATTTTTCGTCACACCACACACAGCAGGCCGCACATCCCGAACACGGGCTGTGCGGCCTGCTGTCATCTATCATCTCAACGGTATAACTTGCATCCGTTTTACGGCGCCCGCATCACTGCGCGGCCGTATCAGTTCATGCTGCTGATCCAGTCCTGAATCTCGCTTTCGGAAATGCCCGCTTCCAGTCTGCCGCCGGCAAGCCAGCACCCGCTGCCGGCCAGTGCAGCAAGATGATTGCCGCTCTGTCCGATCGGGCTGCTGCCGGAGGTGCAGAACGGAATGACGGTCTTTCCGCTGAAATCATGCGCTTCCGCAAATGTACTCATGATCCGCGGCGCATCGCCCCACCAGATCGGATAGCCGAGATACACCGTTGCATAATCCTCCAGCCGCACCGTGTCATCCGCTATAGCGGGACGCACATTCGGATCGTTCATTTCGATCGTCGTGCGGCTGTTATTGTCATGCCAGTCAAGGTCGGCATCCGTATACGGCTCTGCGGGAACAATCTCAAAAATATCCGCGCCCGTGACAGCTGCGATCCGCTCCGCAACACCCTTTGTTGTTCCGGTCGCGGAGAAATAGACAACGACTGCGGCATTGCCGGTATCTGCCGGAGCCTCCCCTGCCGCGGAGACTTCCGCTGTCTGCGCGTCTGCATTTGTCTGCGGAACAGATTCCGGTGCGGCTTCGGGCTGCTCTGTATCTACAGATTCGCTCTGTCCTGCTTCGGCCAGCGAATCGGTTTCCTGCACGGTCTCCGTCTGCGCTGCGGAATGCTCTGCTGCCGAGCTTCCTGCGGATTCCGCCGTGCCGCAGGCCGTCAGGCCGATCATGCAGAGCGCAGCGAGAATCGGAAGAATCAGTTTTTTCATATGGATCACTCCTATTTATATTCTGACATTGTGTCATTATAAATATTATAGCACTATTCTGACATCGTGTCAATATATAACGGCAGATTCTCTGAAAATCAGCACTGCGCACAAATATCAATCTGCACATTTATGAAAATCGCACAATAGCGTGTTTTTCCGCACAGGGTACTTGCTTCGCCGCTTGTATCTGTGATTCCGTCTGAAATGTCACTCCATGAGAAATGAATCTGACAAAAGCGCACTGCGGCCGCAATCGCCGCAATGCGCTTTTTCGTCGTATTTTCGTTTATTTGCAAAACATCGAAAGAAAATCCGAATCCGCAAGCTCCTGCCAGCTTCCGGCAGTTCGCCGGCAGATCTGCTGCATCGCATCCCAATCCGCCGCGCCGGCATCATCGTAAAATCCGACGGTATAGAATCCCGCCGCCGCCGCCGTTTCCGCCGCATAGCGCGCATCCTCAATCACCGCCGTTTCCGCGGGCGATGTGCCGAGCGCCGCTGCCGCACGGAGATAGAGCGTCGGCGTATGCTTTCCGGCGGCATCGTCCTCCGGCGTCAGGATCACGCGGAAGCAATCCCAGACACCGAGCCGCCGCAGCGCCGCTTCGACCAGCGACGGATAATTGACGGTTGCGAGCGCGCATGGAATCCCCATATCCGCCAGCGTTTTGAGATAATCCGCCGCGCCGGGCTTGAGCTGCAAATGCAGCCGGTATTCCTCCGCCGCGATTTCCTCAACACGCCGCTTGACATCCTCCGGCGTCATCGGCAGAGAAAACCGCTCCACAAAATATGCTGAGGAGCGGTCAACTGTCATTTTCTTCACGATCTCCGAAATATCCGCCGGCGGCTCGATCCCGTTCTCACGCAGAAAACGCAGATCCAGCTCATGCCACATCTGCATGGAGTCCAGCAGCGTCCCGTCCATATCGAAGATCACGCTTCTGAGCATCTGCATAGTGCCCTCACATTTCGCTGCGGTTGACGAGCGCACGGTTGAGCGTCACCTCGTCTGTATACTCAATCACGCCGCCGACGGGCAGACCGAACGCGAGCCGCGTCACCCGGACCCCGAGCGGCTTGCAGAGCCTTGACAGATACATCGCGGTCGCTTCGCCCTCAACGCTCGGATTCGTCGCCATGATCAGCTCCTCGACGCCGCCTTCCTGAATGCGGCTGAGCAGCTGCGCGATCCGGAGCTGATCGGCGCCGATGCCGTCCAGCGGCGAGATCAGGCCATGAAGCACATGATAAAGCCCCTGATACTCATGCGTCCGCTCGATCGCGGCAACATCCTTCGGCCCCTCGACCACACAGATCGTCGAGCGGTCGCGCTTCGGATTGCCGCAGATGCTGCAAATATCCTGCTCGGTCAGATTCTGGCAGACCGGACAGTCGTGGATCTGATGCTTCGCATTGAGGATCGCCTCGGCAAATTCGACTGCCTGCTCCTCCGGCATTTCCATGACAGAATATGCAAGGCGCTGCGCGGTTTTCATTCCGATACCGGGCAGCGCCGCAAATTTTTCAGCAAGGACAACCAGGGGCAGTGCGCTGAAATTGTCCATTCCGATCAGAACAGGCCGGGCAGAGCCACGCCGCCGGTGATCTTGCTCATCTCGTTCTCAGTGGTCTCCTCAACATTGGCGATCGCCTCATTGACAGCACTGATGATGAGATCCTGGAGCATTTCGATATCCTCCGGATCGACGACCTCCGGCTTGAGGGTGATCGACTGGATCGTCTTCTTGCCGGTGACGGTCACGGCAACCGCGCCGCCGCCTGCGGTCGCATCAAATGTGCGCTGCTCGATGTCTTCCTGAAGCGCAGTGATCTGATCCTGCATCTTGCGCGCCTGATGGATCATGGAATTCATGTCCTGGCTGCCGCCCTGAAACTGCTTCGGTACTCTGGATTTCATAAGAATTCTCCTATCATTTTCATAATGTAATATATGATAAACTGCGGAAAAACACGCAGTATCATGCAAATTTATACGCCCGCATCCTCCTGTATCCCGGTGCGGATGCCGTCGGACTGTGCGCGCTGCATCAGGATCTCCGCAGGGGCAGTCTGATCGGCCTCCTGCTCGAGAACCTTGTAGCGGAGCTGATAGCGTGTGCCGAGAATCTGCTCTGCGGCATCCAGCAGCATGACCGCATCGGTCTGCTTGAACAGCCGCCGGAACAGCATATTCCGCACACATACCAGCAGTATATTTTTCTCCGCATAGATATACGCAGAGGAATTATTCAGCAAGCCTGCAACTGCCGGATTGATGTCGAAGAACCGTTCCAGAACAGCCGCCCAGTTTTTGACCGCGACAAACTGCTTTTCGTCGGTCTTGGCATCCACCTGCAAATTCTGCGTCGGCACATTTTTCGCCGGTGCCGGCTGCCGCCGTTTCGGCGGGGCTGCCTGCTGCACGGGAACGCCGTTTGCCTGGATCGCGGCGAGCTGCTGCTCCAGCGCGGCAATGCGGTTTGTCAGTGCCTTGATATCGCCGCTCTGCTGCTGCTGATCGGCGCAGAGGCGGATGATCGTCATTTCCAGCTCCATGCGGCGGTTGCCGGCGCGTGTCATGCGGTCGCAGCACTGCCGCACCGCAGAAAGCGCACTGATAATGCCCGGCAGCGAATAGAGCGCCGCGATCGCTTTAAGCTGCTCCAGTTCCTCCGGCATGATATCCAGCAGAGAAGCGTCATCCGGCGCTGTTTTCAGGAGCATCAGATTCCGCAGCTGCTGTGAGATTTCGTCGGCAAAGCGCGTCATATCCTTCGACTGCTGATAGAGCAGGTCGATGCGCTCCAGCGCGGCAGAAGCATTTTTCTCCGTCGCAGCGCGCAGGATCAGGAATACGGATTCCGTTCCGGCGACACCGACCGCCTCCTCGACAGTCTCCAGCTCAACGGCATCGGAGATCGCCGCGCACTGGTCGAGCAGACTCAGCGCATCACGCATACCGCCGTCCGAGAGAACAGCGATGCGGTGTGCAGCGGCTTCGGAGACCGTGAACTGCTCATGCTCCGCGATATAC
>DGSY01000140.1 GCA_002394125.1 Ruminococcus sp. UBA4350 | reverse complement strand
CCATGCCGGTATCCTGACAGATCGGCAGACCCGTCTCCCGCGCCGCATCCAGATTTGCACAGAGATCGGCAAAGACCGCCTTCCCCGCGTCTGACTGCTCCTTGTCCGCGCCGCAGCGGATGCAGCTTTCCAGCGCCTCCGGCAGCACCTTATTGGCTTTGATGCACAGATCGCGGACAGTCTCCGTGATCTGCGCGGTCTGAATTTCTCTCATGTCAAATCCCCCTTCGGGTTTTATCATTTGCGCTCATTTTTATGAGACATCATTAGTATAACACAAAGCATCCGGTTTCGCAAGGCTTTCCTGTAAATATTCCCGAAATTTTCATAATCGCGGTCGGGTGAAGATAAAAAGCATCCCGGCCGTTTCACTTCCGGTCGGGATGCTTTCCGTTATCGCATCAGTGAATCCAGCTCCGAGAGCGAAAGCCCGCGGATCAGGACATTCTCGCCGTTGTCGTCAATGATGCAGCCTGCCATTGCCAGCCGCCGCATCGACTCATAGAAATCCGCATCGCCGATCACGCGCTGCTGCGAGCCGCTGTAAAGCATGATGCGCCATTCGCCGATGACTGCACCGTCGGGACGGTAGCGCTCATGCGGACGCTTCGGCATGACCGTCTCGATGCCCTCATTCATGCCCAGCGCACCGAACGGCGTGCCGTCCGGCCGCGTATAAAAATGCGGCGACGCAACGTATGCCTTTGTCCAGTCCGCATTCTCCCCGACATAGATGTTTTTTACCATTTCCCTCTTCCCCTTTCAAAGAATGGTTTCCATTCCGATCTTCTGCGGCTTCATGCCGCATTTTTCATAGAATGCCTGTGCATCCGGATTGCCGATCCAGACATTCAGTGTCACATTATAGCATCCGCACTGCCGTGCATATTCCGTCACTGTTTCATAAAGCGCTGTCGCAATGCCCTGCCGTCTGGCGTTTTCGTCCACGCAGATATCGTCGATGTAAAGCGTTCTGATATCCGCCGGAACGCGCTCGCCGATATGCTCCTGCATCACGCAGAAAGCATGACCGAGCACCTTTTCATCCGCGGCATCGGTATATACAAAAACCGGTCTGTCATCATCCCGAAGGATCTCCAAAAGCTCTGTCTCACTGTATTTTGTCGCGGGGCCTTTGAACAGATCGGGGCGTGCATTGTGATGCACCATATCGACCTGTAACAGCAGCTGCATCAGTCCCGGAATATCGCGCTGCACTGCTCTGCGGATCATGTGTTATCCTCCCCTGCTGCGGCTCACAGCGTCATCTGTCCGGTGATCTCCAGATCTCTGGCGATGCCGCCGGCTGCCGGAATATTCTTGACGATATACTTTTTAAGCTGCTCCGTCTGCGATTCGGTCAGTACCGCAGCGCTTTCCAGTGCAGAGGATTTCGATTTCAGCGTCATGACCTGTACGCCGATCGAATCGCGTGTGGTCTTGGGCAGAAGCATTGCGGTATTGAACACGACTGCGCGGTTATTGGTCGAGCGCAGCAGCACATCGCAGTCCTCCTCAATAAAGAGGATATCGACGATCGGGCTCTTTGCCGAATATGCATTCGCGAGCTTTTTGCGATTTGTCTTTGTCGCATAGGCACTGAGCGGCACCTTTGCGATCTTGCCGTTTGCGAAGCAGAACAGAACGAATCCGCTGTAATCCTCGGTCGCAACCATATATTTCACGCGCTCGCCCTCATCAAAGCCCAGCTTGACCGGAACAAAATCGCCCAGCACGCTTGCTTTCGTATCGTCGAACGCTGCGGCGCGTGTCTTGTAGACCTGTGCGCGGTCGGAGAAGAACAGCAGCTCCGTGCGGTTATTCGCATTCTTCTGCTGTGTCACGACGTCGCCCTCCTTGAGCTTCTGCTCACTGCTCATGCGCAGGCTCTGCGGGGTGATCTTCTTGAAATAGCCCTCCGCCGACAGGAACAGATGCACAGGATAATCCGGCGTTTCGTCCTCTGCGGCAGCCTCCGGTTCATCGGTCGTATCATAGAACAGCGTCTTGCGCGGCTGACCGTATTTCTGTGCGACCTTTTTCAGCTCCTCGATCATGATTTTGCGGATCTTCTTGACATCCTTGAGAATGTCCTCCATTTCCGCAATATCCTTCCGGAGCTGTTCGATCTCCTGTGTGCGCTTGAGAATGTATTCGCGGTTGAGGTGCCGCAGCTTGATCTCCGCGACATATTCCGCCTGTATCTCGTCAATGCCGAAGCCGATCATGAGGTTCGAGACGACCTCGGATTCCTCCTCTGTCTCGCGGACGATCTTAATCGCCTTGTCGATATCGAGCAGGATTTTTTCGAGACCTTCGAGCAGATGCAGCTTATCCTGCTTCTTATGCAGATCGAAATACACTCTGCGGCGGATGCATTCCGTCCGGAACGCGATCCACTCATTCAGGATCTCCCGCACACCCATGACACGCGGCATTCCCGCAATCAGAATATTGAAATTGCACGAGACAGAATCCTGAAGCGGTGTCATGCGAAAGAGCTTCTGCATCAGCCGGTCGGGATCGGTGCCGCGCTTTAAGTCAATCGCGAGTTTCAGACCGTTGATATCTGTCTCGTCACGCAGATACGAGATCTCGGTGATCTTCTTCTGCTTGACCAGCTCGACGATCTTCTCCATGATCGCTTCAACGGTCGTGGAATACGGGATCTGCGTGACCTCGATGCAGTTCGCGGATTTGTCATAATTCCACTTGGCGCGCAGCTTGATGCTGCCGCGGCCGGTATCATAGACGCGGCGCATTTCCTCCTCGTCATAGAGCATGAATGCACCGGTCGGGAAGTCCGGCCCTTTCAGTGTCGAGAGCAGATCATGTGCCGGATCGCGGATCAGTGCGATCGTTGTCTCGCAGACCTCCGCGAGATTGAACGGGCAGACATTGCTTGCCATAGAGACCGCGATGCCGACATTTGCATTGACCAGCACCGACGGGAATGTCGCCGGAAAGAGCGTCGGCTCCTGCATCGTGTTATCGTAGTTCGGAACAAAATCGACAGTCTCCTTGTCGATATCCGCAAAGAGCTCATTCGCGATCGGCTCCAGCCGCACCTCGGTATAACGCGGCGCTGCATAGGCCATATCGCGGGAATACACCTTGCCGAAGTTTCCCTTGCTGTCCACATAGGGATGCAGCAGCGATTCATTGCCGCGGGCAAGGCGCACCATTGTCTCATAGATCGCGGCATCGCCGTGCGGATTCAGACGCATCGTCTGGCCGACGACATTTGCGGATTTTGTTCTCGCGCCGGAGAGCAGCCCCATTTTATACATCGTATAGAGCAGCTTGCGGTGCGAGGGCTTGAAGCCGTCGATCTCCGGCAGTGCGCGGGAGACGATCGCGCTCATCGCGTAGGGCATGAAGTTTTTGCGGAGCGTTTCGGTGATGCGCTCCTCAACGGTCAGTCCTGCGCCTTCAATATATGCATTGGAAGGATTCGCCGCTTTCGGAGCGGTTTCTCTTTTCTTTCGTGCCATGTTTCTTCGTATCAACCTTTCTCAGGGTTCCTGTCTGTTCGGATGCCGGACGTTCAGCCGAACTGCCGCGGTTCGAGTGCGGAAATGAGCGCTTGAAAATACGCCTGCTGATTCGGCAGATCTACACCTGTCCCGACCTTCGGTACGACCGCGACCATCAGATGCGTCTGCCCGTCGTCGATTTCAATATTGCGCGAGCCGAGCAGACCTTTCTTCACCCGCAGCTTTTTCAGCAGGCCGATATATGCAGCAAACGGCACACTGCCGCCAAGCGTATGCCGCACGCCGATCAGCCTGTCCTGATCGGTCAGCCCGAGGAATCCGGCCTGCACCATGCTGCGGAACAGTCCCGGCTCGCGGAACGATGCATACACCGCTGCGGTGATCTGTTCGCCGGGGAGCAACAGCTCACCGAGCTGCTCCGTCATCGCCTGCTCATTGAATTTCGTGCTCAGTAAAGACAAATTCTCACCTCTTATGAAATATCCGCGAGATCAAGATAATCGCCGCCGTGCTCCGCGATATAATCCTTGCGGGCAGCGAGGTTGTCGCCGAGCAGCATATCGAACATATCAAATGTCGCTTCGGCTTCCTCCGGCGTGATGCGGATGATGCGGCGCGTCTCCGGATTCATCGTTGTCAGCGCCATCATTTCGGCTTCGTTCTCGCCGAGACCCTTTGAGCGCTGCAATGTGAATTTCTGTCCCTCGATCATCGAGAGAATCTTGACGCGCTCTTTTTCGTCATAGGCAAAATAGGTGCGATCCTTGGTCGTGATCTCAAACAGCGGAGACTCTGCGATATAGACATAGCCCTCGCGGATCAGCGTCGGCGCAAGGCGGTAGATCATCGTCAGGATCAGCGTGCGGATATGGAATCCGTCCTCGTCGGCATCCGTACAGATGACGATTTTGTTCCAGCGCAGATTGCTGAGGCTGAACGATTGCAGCTCCTTGTTCGCCTTGGTCGTGACCTCAACGCCGCAGCCCAGCACCTTCAGCAGATCGGTGATGATCTCCGATTTGAAGATGCGCGCATAATCCGCCTTCAGGCAGTTGAGGATCTTGCCGCGCACCGGAATGACCGCCTGAAATTCCGCGTCACGCGCCATTTTGACTGAACCGAGAGCGGAATCGCCCTCCACGATATACAGCTCGCGTCTGCCGGTATCCTTTGAGCGGCAGTCCACGAATTTCGGCACCATATTGGAAAGATCCAGATTGCCGGAGAGCTTCTTTTTGATATTCAGACGGGTACGCTCGGCATTCTCGCGGCTGCGCTTGTTGATAAGCACCTGCTCTGCGATTCGTGCAGCATCGTCCGGATTCTCAGTAAAATAGACCTCCAGCTGATGCTTTAGGAAATCGACCATTGCCTCATAGATGAACTGATTCGTGATCGCCTTTTTCGTCTGGTTCTCATAGGAAGCGACGGTCGAGAAGGAAGAGGATACGAGGACGAGACAGTCCTGCACATCCTGAAAGCTGATCTTGCCCTCATTCTTCTGATAGCGGTTATTGTTCTTGAGGAATGCGTCGATCTGCGTCTGGAATGCACGCTGCACCGCCCTGTCCGGCGAACCGCCGTGCTCCAGATAGCTGGAATTATGATAGTATTCGAGCCGCTGTACCTGATTCGAGAATGCAAATGCGACATTCAGCTTGACCTTGTATTCATCGCGGTCGGCGCGGTCGCGTCCCTTGCGGTCGGCAGACCAGAACTGTACGGATGTCATCGGCTTATCCCCGACGATCTCCTGCACATAGTCCGTGATGCCGTTTTCGTAGATGAATTCGGTCGTCTCGAATTTGCCCGGCGTGACCTCGTTCCGGTATACGAAAAGCAGATTCGAGTTGACGACAGCCTGCCGTTTCAGCACATCGCGGAACCATTCGTCCGTGACGGCGATATCCGCGAACACTTCGAGATCGGGCTTCCAGCGTGTCTTGGTGCCGGTCTGCTTGCGCGATGCCGGTGCCTTTTGCAGTCCGCCGATGTTCTCGCCCTTTTCAAAGTGCAGGGTGTATTCCTGCCCGTCGCGGATGACGGTGACATCCATATACTCCGACGCAAACTGCGTTGCGCAGAGACCGAGACCGTTCAGACCGAGCGAATATGCATAGGAATCGCCTTCCGCATCGTACTTGCCGCCGGCGTAAAGCTCGCAGTAGACGAGTTCCCAGTTAAAGCGCTCCTCTGCGGGATTCCAGTCAACCGGACAGCCGCGGCCGAAGTCCTCGACCTCGACGGAACGGTCGAGAAAGCGCGTGATGATGATTTTTTTGCCGTAGCCTGCGCGCGCTTCGTCGATCGAGTTCGTAATGACCTCGAATACCGAATGCGCACAGCCGTCCAGACCGTCCGAGCCGAAGATGACCGCGGGACGCTTCCGGACTTTATCAGGGCCTTTGAGCATGGTTATGCTCTCATTGCCGTACTCCTGCTGTTTTTTTGCCATTCAAATGATCCTTTCTATGTTGTGCAGACAGCCATACTTTGCTATTATACCACAGATTCCCCAAAAATGCAAGTGCCGACAGCCGCTTCGGCATAGTTTCGCGGAGCATATCAAGGATGTCGCTGTTACGTGCTGTTCGCAGCTATTAAGCGGTCTGGGGAAATCTCATTCTGCATCCATACGCGTATGGAGGACTTTAGGATTTGCCGGCGGGGGCTCCCCGCCGGTCGGCAAGGCAGACATCAGGAAATCCCATTCTGATTCCTTAAATTAAAATATCACTGAATCTATTGCACTTTGAGTCATAATATGCTATAATGAATCCATAAGCCCCGACCCTGACAGGAAAGGAGTTATCCATATGAAAAAAATGCTGTCTTTGTTCTGCGCCGCGGGAATATCCATACTCCATATGGGCGGCATTCCGGTTTCAGCCGAGGAACCGTCAAGCGGCAAATGCGGTGACAATATCACATGGCATTATGATGCAGATACCGCATCGCTCACGCTGACCGGCACCGGCGCAATGTACGATTACGAGAACTGGATGATCGACACACCGTCTGAATTTACCCCGTGGCAATACTTTGACATTCAGCAGGTTACCGTTTCGGAGGGCATCGAAACGATCGGAAACTTCGCTTTTTCCGCCTGTACATCTCTCAGCTCCGTCAGCCTGCCTGATTCGCTCAGGCGGATCGGAGACTATGCATTTGCGTATTGTCTCCGTCTCAAGAGCTTTGAGACAAGCGCCTCAGAGCTCGGTGAATCCGCAGTGAGCGGCTGTCACTCGCTCGAAACGATCAAGCTGAAAAGCGGTGTCGAAAGCATCGGTGACAGCTGCTTTGACAGTGACACTGCGCTTTCTGTCATCGACATTCCGAAAACTGTCACGCATATCGGATGGAATGCGTTCCGGTTATGCACGAAATGGTATCAGGCGCAGACGGATGAATTTATCATAGAAGGCGACGGGATCCTTTGCCAGTATAAGGGCGCGGATTCTTTTGTAAAGATACCTGAAACAGTAAAGCAGATCGCTGCGGGCGCATTCGTAACGGCACAGGATCAGCAGGAAGGTATCCGGCCGCTTCCTGCTCTTTACAGCATCGAAATACCGGAAACAGTGCATTCACTTCCCGATCATGCATTTGATGGAGTGACTTCCGTCGTGACCGTCACACTTCCTGAGACGCTGGAACACATCGGCGAAAAAGCCTTCTCCGGCTGCACCAATCTGACAAACCTGAAGATACCGGATTCTGTCACATCCATTGGTACAGATGCATTTGACGGTACAAAGTGGCTGAATGATCTCAAATCATCGAAGCAGGAACAGATTATGGTCGGCGACGGTCTGCTGCTTCTGATGCAGGGCGATCAGAAGATCATCACGATCGACGATTCCGTCAAGACAGTCTGCACCAGTGCGATTCTGAGCAAACAGATTCTCGAAGTCATTTTCACAGAACCCGATACGATCATCAATCCCAATGCGGTGACCAATCGCTATGCCGTCATCGCCGGCATTCCCGGCAGCACCGCAGAACGCTATGCAAAAGAAGAAGGCATGACCTTCCGCGATATCACCGCCGTCCCGGACGGCCCTGATATGTCGCTCGACTTCAAAAAGGATGTCTGGCAGTTCAGCAATTCATCATCCTATTTCGGCAATACATATTATCTTTCGGATTCCGACCGCGCACATCTTGAAGCAGCCGGTGCAGATCTGTCGATCATCGACAAAGCATGGGGCGGCTCCTGCGGCGGCATGGCAACAACGGTCATCCTCGTGAAAAACGGCATCATCTCCCCTGCACAGCTTCAGACAGGCGCAGAAGCATTGTCCGATGTCACACTGACGGATTCCGTGCGCTCATTCATCAATTATTATCAGTGTACGCAGGGGCGGGACGATTACGAACCGCAGCGCAGCAAGATCTACCGGATGATCCGGCTGGCGGAGAATGTCCCGCACGGCGAATCACCGTTCCTGCTGACCTTTTCGCTGTCGAGCGGCAGCCATGCGACTGTCGGCTACGGTATCGAATCCGGCGAATGGACATTTGACGAGAAAAAATACGACAGACGTATCCTCATCTGGGATCCCAATTTCCCGACGGAATTCCGCGATGACTGCTGTCTCTATTTTGACAGCGAGACCTATGCCTACTGTCTGCCGCATTACAATGTCAGCGTTTCTGCGAATACCGTTGACAGCTCCGGCGCCATTATGACCGTCAGCAATGACATCAGTATGCTGAATGCATATCCGTATCCGTTTACGGCGGCAGAGCGCGGCGACGTCAATCTCGACAGCAGCGTGACTGTTGCTGATGCCGTGCTTCTGACGCGGTTTCTGACCGCGCAGGCGACACTCAGCGATGTGCAGATGCAGGCGGCCGATCTCTCCGGCGACAGCAGGATCACAGCAGCCGATCTTTCACTGCTGAAACGGCAGCTGACCGGCAAAACAGCTTAACAAAAAAACGCTTCCCGTTTTTGTTCGGTACTCATATAGAAGTTTTTCAACAACTATTATGTAAAGACCTATACAGTGAGCTATGAAACAGAACAGGCAGATACTTCAAACGATGTATCTGCCTGTTTTTTTATAATAACGCTCGAACTTCGAGTAATCTGTTTCTTACAGCTGACAGCTTGCTTTTTCGACCCAATTATGCTACAATATGTATATACTATTCTATATTTTGATTAGAGGTGGCAATGTATGAGTAAGCCAAGTAATACACTATATAAAGCATTGC
>DGSY01000023.1 GCA_002394125.1 Ruminococcus sp. UBA4350 | reverse complement strand
AGAGCAACTGACTCTTAATCAGTGGGTCCCGGGTTCGAGTCCCTGATGGTGCATCCAAATGGCCCGTTGGTCAAGCGGCTAAGACGACGCCCTCTCACGGCGTAATCATGGGTTCGATTCCCGTACGGGTCATTCTTTCGATTTCAAGAAGCTTTGCTTCTGAAATATATGCAGAGCCGGTGTTAATGGCAATGAGGTTCCACCCGTTCCCATTCCGAACACGGCAGTTAAGCTCATTCGCGTCGAAGATACTTGGCTGGAGACGGCCCGGGAAAATAGATCGATGCCGGCACTGCAATATTCCTCCATAGCTCAGTCGGTAGAGCACCTGACTGTTAATCAGGGTGTCACTGGTTCAAGTCCAGTTGGGGGAGCCAGCGAACTTCCATGCAGAAATGCATGGAAGTTTTTTTATGCTTAAAATCACAATCCGGCTTGAAAATTCCGGATGCGAATGATAAATATTCGTAAATCTGCGCCTGCTTGCTTTTTTCAGCGTTATGTGCTATAATGGCAATATCATAACTGACAGAATGAGGAGGGATTCACATGAAATTTGCCGGAAGACTCAAAGGCATTCTGACCGGTCTGGCCGCAGCATTGCTTGCCGGGACTGCGCTCACTGCCTGCGGTAAAACTGCTGAAAATACCGTCAATTCCATTGATGACCTGAAAGGCAAAACGATCGGCGTGCAGATCGGCACGACCGGCGACGCGCTCGCCGGCGATGTCGAGGATGCGACCGTCGAAAAGTATAATAAGTATACGGATGCTGTTCAGGCGCTGAAGCAGGGCAAGATCGACGCCGTCATTATCGACAGCGACACCGCCGCCGTTTTCACCGGCAAAAGCGATGATATCACACTTCTGCCGGAGGGCTTCGCCGACGAGGAATACTCGATTGCGGTCGCCCTTGACAATGCGGATTTGCAGGACGAGATCAATTCCGCAATCAGTATTCTGGAAAGCAACGGCACGCTGAAACAGATCAAGGCATACTATGACGGCGACAAGTCCGGCGGCAGTGGCGCGGCCTATACGCCGTCCGCCGACAATAACCACGAGAACGGCACGCTCATCATGGCGACAAATGCCGAATTCCCGCCCTATGAATACCGAGTGGGCAGCCGGTTTGCCGGCATTGATGTAGACATGATGTATGCCGTCTGCGATGTCCTCGGCTATGAGCTGCAAATCGACGATATGGCCTTTGAATCGGTCATTCCCGCCGTGCAGTCCGGCAAGGCGGATGTCGGCGTCGCCGGACTCTCTGTCACACCCGACAGAGAAAAGAATGTCCGCTTTACAAATTCCTATACAACGACGCATCTTGTTGTCATGGTCAGACAGCCGTCAAAGGGGCTGATTACCGGATTCATCGACAGCTTTGAGCAGAATTTCATAGAGGAGAGCCGGTGGAAATATCTTGCTGACGGTCTCGGCACGACGCTGTTCATCACCCTTTTCGCCGTCCTGATCGGTATGGTGCTGGGCTTTCTGGTCGCGATCATCCGCTCGACAAGGCTGCGGACTGGCAAGCTGAAAATCGCGGATTTCTTCTGCCGCATCTATCTGACCGTGATCCGCGGCACGCCGGTCGTTGTGCAGCTGCTCATTATTTATTTCGTCATCTTCGGCAGCGTCAACATTTCAAAGACGCTGGTCGCGGTTCTGGCATTCGGCATCAATTCCGGCGCATATGTTGCGGAGATCGTCCGCGGCGGCATCATGGCGGTCGATGCCGGACAGTTTGAGGCGGGCAGAAGTCTCGGCCTGAACGACAGCCAGACCATGCGCTTCATCATCATGCCGCAGGCGCTCAAGACCGTTCTGCCGGCGCTTGCGAATGAAGCGATCGTTCTGCTCAAGGAGACCTCGGTCGCGGGCTATATCGCGATCGCGGATCTGACCAAGGGCGGCGACATTATCCGCTCGCAGACATTTTCGCCGTTCCTGCCGCTGATCTCGGTCGCGGTGATCTATCTGGTACTGGTCATGTTCCTGTCGTATCTGGTCGGCAAGCTGGAAAGGAGGCTGTCTGTCAATGATCGTCGTTAAAGGACTGAAAAAATCATTCAACGGCAATGTCGTTCTGGACGGCATTGACGAGCATATCGAAAAGGGCGAGAAAATCGTTATCATCGGGCCGTCCGGCTCCGGAAAATCGACATTCCTGCGCTGCCTGAATCTCATGGAGCGCCCCGATTCCGGCGAGATCCTGTTCGACGGCGAGGATATCACGAAGCTGAAGGAGAAGGAGATCGACCGTGTGCGCCGCAGAATGGGCATGGTGTTTCAGCATTTCAATCTGTTCCCGCATCTGACAATCCGCAGAAATATCACGCTCGCGCCGGTCAAGCTCGGCCTGATGAAGCAGGATGATGCCGACAAAAAGGCGGACGAGCTGCTGAAGCGTGTCGGTCTGCCTGATAAGGCGGAGGTTTATCCGGCACAGCTTTCCGGCGGTCAGAAGCAGCGCATTGCGATCGCACGGTCGCTGGCGATGGATCCGGAGGTCATGCTGTTTGATGAGCCGACCTCTGCGCTGGATCCGGAAATGGTCGGCGAGGTGCTGGAGCTGATGAAGCAGCTCGCAAAGGACGGCATGACAATGGCAGTCGTGACGCATGAGATGGGCTTTGCGCGCGAGGTCGCCTCGCGGGTGCTGTTCATGGCGGACGGCAATATTCTGGAACGCAATACGCCGGAGGAATTCTTCACTGCCCCGAAGAATCAGCGCCTCAAGGATTTTCTGTCAAGGGTACTGTGACTGTCTGCGGGCAGCATTGGGCTCTGGTATTTCCAGTCCGGTTTGATTGTCTGATTTTCGTTTTTGCCGTTCCGCAGGGTTGCGCTTTCGGGATTTCAGTTCGTTTGATTGGATTGATTTCCGTTTTTGCCGTTCCGCGGATCGGGGGATGAACACCAAAGGGGAAAGAGGGACGGTTCGCTTATCGCTCACAGTCCCCCTTTCCCCTTAGGTTTTCTCC
>DGSY01000114.1:7772-10690 GCA_002394125.1 Ruminococcus sp. UBA4350 | reverse complement strand
TATTTTAGTGTCAACACGCCCTAGTCCAATTCGGATGGCTTGGATCGGTCTATGGAATTGCATATTCCGTGCTCCCTCTTTAGACACCGGCAGAGAAGCTGCGGGATGATTGATGCACACATCAGACTGCCTTCTCCGTATTCGTTCGGCGGATCATGTTTTTTCTGTTGATCTCAGCAGAGCCGTCACATCCTGCATTGTCACCAGACCGTCGCCGTCATAATCCGGCTCGTGGCGGATGATTTCTTCGATCTGCGCATCGGTCAGCGCAGTGTCCTCCGCAATAAACCGTGCCAGCAGTACAGCGTCTGCCGCTGTGATTTCTTTGTCGCCGTTGTAATCGCCTTTCAGCGGCAGTCCGGTTTCTGCGAATTTTGAAAAATCAATATCCGGACTGCCTTCGCCCTCCTCCAGCGACAATTCCGGTTTCCACTCTGTTCCGCTGCTGAGAACGATTCCGCTGTCGTATTTCTCAACAAAACCGTTTTTCGAGACGCGGACTGCATTGATGCCGGGAACAGCGCTGAATGTGAATGCGCCGTCAGGAGATGCAGTCACAGTCGTGGATGTGCCGAGCAGACGGACGGCTGCACCGGGATCGGTCTTTCCGCTGAATGTGCCGGTAAAAATCTGCTCGTCATAGTTGATCAGCAGCCTTGCGAAGTCGATCGCATAGCCGTCACCGACTCCGGTCGTTTCGTCGATCACAACCGTCAGTTTTCCGGATGCAATATCCGCAAAGAATCCGGAGGGGATCATCGCTGAAACAATGTAGGCAGTCGGGCCGGTCTGATCGGTATGATTCAGCAGCTCTGCAATAAACGGCGCGTCCTTTCCGTTCAGAGTGACCGTGAAGATGCTGTCCCATGAATTCGCCTGAAAATCATCTATGCAAAGCTGTAAGATGACATTTTCAATGTCGATCTCAGAGGCATTATACTCCATTGTGAAGGACAGCGCGCCGTCACCGTATGCATTTTCTTTGTCACTGCCGTTCTTGTAATTCACATAATTGGAAGCGTATCCGTCGGTGGAATCTCCGTTCCATTTGGAGCCGACAAAAATGCGGTCTGTTCCGGCGGGATCGGTTTCATCCTTCAGCCACGGATAACCGTGCGCATACTGACTTTTTGCGGTGAACGGATCATAGCCGTGATCGGAGACAGCATTTTCATCATTGCAGGCGTCAATATCGCCGACACGCACGACAAGCTCTGCTTCTTTTGAGTCTTTGGAAATCACGGATTTCTCCGCCCAGTCACTGACAGGCGCTTCCGGTGCCGCGCCGAGCGATTCAAATGTATAGCCGTATTTTTCCGCGTAAGCCTGCGCAGTCGAGCCGTCATAGCCGTGAATCGTGCCTTTATAATTCATTTTATCGGCCTCAGAATCATAGCCGTTGGTGATCGTAGCCTCCGCATCCTTGATCTCGCATTCCGGATTCAGAATTGTCACATCCGTCAGCGCAGCGCTGCTGATCCCGTCAATCTTCGCAGCGCTCTCCGGCAGTGTAATTTTTGTGATTTTATTGCAGCCCATGAACGCATAAGAGTTGATGACCTTCACGCCGTCCGGAACGGTGACTTCGCCGGAAGCAGCCGTCGCGTCGATCAGGATGCCGTTGACGGCGACGAGCGGATTTTCCGCCTGCTTCGCGGCAAGCCACGGTGTATCCGTGAATGCGGGCTCATTGAAGTTGACAACAGATTCAGGGATGCTGACCTCGCTGAGCGATGTGCAGCCGGCGAAGACCAGATTGCCGATCGTCTCACAGCCGTCCGGAATGGTGACGGATTTCAGCGCGGTACACTGTGCGAACGATGCTTCAGAAAGAACTTTCAGCGTGGACGGCAGTGTGACCTTTTCCAGATTCTTGTCTCCCCAGAAGGTCTGCATTCCGGTCGATGTGATCGTATCCGGCAGCGTGACTTCGGTCAGCTTGCCGCACTGTGCGAGCGCAAACTGCGCAAAACCGGTCACGGGCATTCCTTCGATCTCCGCAGGGATTTCCAGCACGGCGGGCAGGTCGTCCGTATGGCCGGTAATCATGACCTCGCCGTCCTCTGTCATATATTTCAGACACTGATACACCGATTCCGCAGGTGCGCCGCCGAGCGATTCAAACGGAATGTTGTTTTCAGTTGTATATGTTTCCGCCGCGCTTGCGGTGACCGCAGGCCGCAGCAGCAAGGGCGCATTCTGCGGAAGCGTACAGCAGATGAGCGCGGCCGCGGCAAAAATACTGATGATGCGTTTTCGTGTGTGTTTCATGAGAATACCTCCATTCATACGGTGGTTTCGTTGAAGCAGCAAAGGGACAGCACAGGATCTGTAATTATAATAACATATCTTAATTACAGTTGTCAAGGTATTATAAAAAATTACATAAAATATCTGCTGAACGGTACTCTGCCGGCACTGCTGGTTCGACAGATTTTGCAGGACAGATATGCTATACTGTAAGCGGTGACTGATATGACGATCTATCTGGATGTGCTGCTGCTCTCGAATCTCTGGGCGGACTATGCTCTGCTGCGCACGGCGGCCGCCCTGACGCACACGCCGCTGCGCACATGGCGCGGGATCGCAGCAGCGGCAGTCGGTGCGGCATCGGCGCTCACGATCCTGCTGCCTGCAATGCCCGCAGCGGTCTGTCTCGCATTCCGGCTGCTCTCGGCAGTCCTGATCTGCGGGATCGCATTCGGATTCCGTCCTCTGCGGCATCTTCTGCGGACGGCGGCTGCGTTTCTCGGCATCAGCGTGATCTTCTGCGGCGCAGTCTTTCTGCTCGCGATGCTGCGGACGCCTGCGGGCTGGTATCTGCATAATTCGGTGATCTATGCGGATGTCTCCCTGCTGACGCTGCTGATCGGCACAACGCTTGCCGCAGGAGTCAGCGTATGGCGGGCGCGCCGGGC
>DGSY01000114.1:0-7705 GCA_002394125.1 Ruminococcus sp. UBA4350 | reverse complement strand
CGGGCGGGGACACTGCCGCATCGCGCATACCGGCTGCATCTGCGGCTCGGTACGCAGGATCTTCTTTTGCCCGCGCTCGCCGATACCGGCAACACACTGCGCGACGGCTTCTCCGGCAGACCGGTGATCGTCTGCGGGACGGAGCATCTTGCCGCATGGCTGCGGCATTTTGCAGATGCGGAGACGGCGGCGCGGTCATGCCGCGGATTCCGGATGATACCGGTCAGAACGGTCGCGGGGACAAGACTGCTGCCCGCATTTCTGCCGGATCATGCAGCGGTCATGCGGGCGGATCAGCATTCGGAGCGGCAGGTCGATGCGCTGCTCGCGCTGACCGATGAACAGGGCGCTCCGGCGGTCATTCCGGCTGTCCTGATGTAATGCATATGTAAAAAGAAAGGCATACAAAATATCGAAACTATTTTTATAGAGGTGTTTGGAATGCAGCTTTTTACGAAATGGCTCCAGTTTATCCGGATCCGGCTGCTCGGACTGGATGACGGCGCACAGGATGTGCATTATATCAGCGGGACGGATCAGCTACCGCCGCCGCTGAACCGCGAACAGGAGACAGCCGCATTTGCTGCGCTTGCAGAGGGCGATCCGGCGGCGCGGGATCTGCTCATCGTGCATAATCTGCGGCTGGTCGTATACATCGCAAAAAAGTTTGAGAGCCCGGCAGCATCACTCGACGATCTCATTTCGATCGGGACGATCGGACTCATCAAGGCAGTCGCGACCTTTCATCCGGAGAAGAATATCAAGCTCGCGACCTATGCTTCGCGCTGCATCGAAAATGAAATCCTGATGCATCTGCGGAAAACAGCGCAGTACCGTGCGGAGATCTCGATCGACGAGCCGCTGAATGTCGATTGGGACGGAAATGAGCTGCTGCTCTCCGATCTGCTCGGCACAGAGGAGGACGAGGTCTGCCGCAATATCGAGGATGAATCGGAACGGCGGCTGCTGCGGGAGGCGGTCATGCGGCTGCGCCCGCGGGAGCGGCAGATCATGGAGATGCGCTTCGGTCTGCTGGACGGCCGCGAGCGGACGCAGAAGGAGGTCGCGGATGCGATCGGAATATCACAGTCATACATTTCACGGCTCGAAAAAAAGATCATCCGCAGACTGCGCGATGATCTGGAGGAGCTGATCTTTCAGTAAGATTTCCGGACACGCCCGGATGCCGTGTGCATTCGGGCGTGTGATTCTGCATCAAAATGCGCCGGTTCGGCAGCGGGTTTTCTGATTCTGAAGCATCTCCGCGGCTACGGTCTCATAGCGCATCGTTCCGCCCTCCGCAGACGGATATGCAGCCGCATCCCATGAATGCGTCTCCTGCATCATCGCATCCGTGCAGAGAAAAAATGTATGCGCGGGCGGATCGCCGTCATCCCATGTGCAGTCGATATGATACCAATGCCCGTCCAGCTCCGCCAGATTCCATGCGTGCGGAATCTCCTGCCCGTCCGTCCGCGCCGTCCCCGTGACTGTCCGCACCGGTATGTCCGCCGCCTGCATCATCGCCGCAAATGCCGCCGCATAGCCGTCGCAGACTGCCTCGCCGCAGAGCATCGCGCCGTATGCCGAATGCCGCTCCGGTGCATCCGCCTGATAGCTGCAATTCCGGCAGATGCGGTCATGCGCGAGCAGTGCGCGGACTGCCGCCGGCTCATCCGCATAAAGTGCCGCCCAGCGCGCTGCCTCTGCCCTGACCGTCTCCGCCCTGCTGTCAGCTTCGGTCTGCACAGCAGAAACAGCGGCCGCAGGCGGCGCATCCGGCTGTCTCCCGCCGCACCCGCAGAGCAGCAGGCAGACAGCTCCGCAAAGGATCCGTTTCATATGCATCACGCTCCTGCTATTATGCATATGCTGGACAGGATACGGTAAGACTGCGGCACGCCTCGTCAGAATGCTGAAAAATCATATTTCAAAGAGGATATATTTGTGCAGCTATGCATTTTTTGTGGATTGCTATTGCAAAAACGCTGAAAATAGTGTAAAATAATGTTATATCGAATGAGTATGCGTTCATTCAGAACAACTAGGAGGAAATACTATGATTTCAGCAGGCGATTTTCGCAACGGCATGACCTTTGAAATGGACGGCCAGGTCGTGCAGGTCATCGAGTTCCAGCACGTCAAGCCGGGCAAGGGTGCAGCATTTGTCCGCACCAAGTATAAGAATGTCATCACCGGCGCAGTGGTTGAGACTTCCTTCAACCCGACTGCAAAGTTCCCGACCGCTTTTGTCGAGCGCAAGGATATGCAGTACAGCTACAACGACGGCGATCTCTATTATTTCATGGACATGGAGACCTACGAGCAGGTTCCGATCAGCAAGGATGTCATCGGCAACACGCTGGACTTTGTCAAGGAGGAGGAGATCGTCAAGGTTCTCTCCTACAAGGGCAATGTCTTCGGCATTGAAGCACCGTTCTTCGTAGAGCTTGAGGTCACCTCGACCGAGCCGGGCGTCAAGGGCAACACCGCGACCAACGCGACCAAGCCGGCAGTCGTCGAGACCGGCGCTGAGATCCGCGTTCCGCTCTTCATCAACGAAGGCGACCGCATCCGCATCGACACCCGTACCCGCGAGTACATGGAGCGCGCATAATTCACAGCGTACCGGAGATCCCGGCAATATCATTTTGAAAGGCAGGAAAATCTCATGAAGCTGACAGAAAAAATCGCATATATGAAAGGGTACATGGAAGGCCTTGAGCTGGACAAAGCGACCAAGGAGAGCAAGGTTATCGCCATGATGGCAGATGTCATCGAGGATATGGGCGCCTATATCGACGATCTCCAGAATCAGGTCGATGAGCTGACAGAGCTCTGCGATCTGCTCGATCACGATCTCGGCGAGGTCGAGACCGATCTCTATTGCGATGACGATGAGGACGACGACGACGATGAGGATGACGAGGACGACGATTTCCGCATCGGCGATGTTCTGCCGGCTGACCGTGATGATTTTGACTACGACGATGACGAGGGGCTCGATGATGAGCTGTATGTCGTCACCTGTCCGAGCTGCGAGGAGACCCTGACCTTGACCGAGGAGGAGCTCGAAAAGGGAAGCATGATCTGCCCGCACTGCAATGAGGTGCTCGAATTCAACTATGATGAGATCGAGGCCGAAGCCGCTGAAGAAGCGGACGCCGAAGGCGATGACGCTGCCGACAGCAGCGAACCGGAGACCTTCTGAGAAGCGTATTCTCAAATCAACCAAACAAAATTGTTTCAGGGCGAGGTGTGATTCCTCACCGGCGGTGAAAGTCCGCGAGCCGAGCTTCGGCTGAACCGGTGAAATTCCGGTACCGACGGTATAGTCCGGATGGAAGAAACAGATTGTTTTCTCTGCTGCATTGCAGCAAATGTCAGCAATCCGCGCCCGTGGAGCATTCGCTTCGCGGGCGTTTTTTCTTCTGCAAGAAGCCTGTGATCTTCTGTCAGAAAGGAAAGATTCTTATGAAAAAATCAGCAGCAATCAACGCACCGGCCGGCAGCGTCCGTTCGGATTCCGCCGTCAGACGGCTCGTCGTGCTCGCACTTCTGAGTGCGCTCGGCTTTGTCTCCATGCTCATTTTCAAGGTGCCGGTCATCAGCTTCCTGAAATATGAGCCGAAGGATATCTTCATCACATTTGCGGGATTTCTCTACGGCCCCGCCGCGGCACTCGCCTGCGCAGCCGTCACCGCATTGCTGGAGCTGCCGTTCAGCTCGACCGGTGTCATCGGCATGATCATGAACCTGATCTCCAGCGCCGCATTCGCCTGCACCGCATCGCTCATCTACAAGAAGCGCCGCGATATGTTCGGCGCCGCGATCGGTCTGCTCTGCGGTCTCGCTGTCATGAGCATCTCCATGCTGCTTTGGAATTATCTGATCTCGCCGCTCTATATGGGCGTGACGCGTGAGCAGATCGTCCCGATGCTGACAAGCGTATTCCTGCCGTTCAATCTGCTGAAGGCAGGCATCAATGCCGGCATTTCGATCCTGCTTTACCGCCCGTTCCTGCGCGCACTGCATCTCTGCGGATTCTCTGTCGATTCGCATTTTGAGGACAGCAGCAAAAAGTCCTCGATCGCACTGATCGCCGTGCTCGGCGGCGCGGTGCTGGCGATCTGCATTGCAGCAGTTATCATGCTGAACCGTCAGTGAGCGCGGGAAGCCCCGTTTCATGCTCATAGGCATCGCGGAGAATGGAGAGCGCCCGCTTTTCGATCCGCGAAACATAGGAACGGCTGATGTCAAGCGACTGCGCGACCTCGCGCTGCGTCTGTGCCGGATAACCGAACAGGCCGTAGCGCCGGACGATGACCGTCCATTCGCGCTGATCGAGCTTCGTCTGCAAATAATGATAGAGCTGCTTCTCCTGCATGGACTGCGTGACCTGCTCCTCCAGGTCACTGCTGTCCGGCATGATATCCAGCAGGGTCAGCGCATTGCCGTCCTTGTCATATTCCAGAGGATCGTCGAAGAAAACCTCTCCGGCGGTCTTTTTCTTTGCACGGTAATGCATCAGGATCTCATTTTCAATGCAGCGGCTGGCATAGGTCGCAAAGCGTGCGCCCTTTTCCGGCCGGAATGTCGAGACAGCCTTGATGAGTCCGAGCGTACCGATCGAAATCAGCTCCTCCTGCTCGCGCTCCGGCGAGTAGAATTTTTTCGTCATATGCGCGACAAGCCGCAGGTTATGCGTAATGAGCTTCTGACGCGCCTCCTCGCTGCCTTCGGCGAGCCGTTCCAGCCACATCGCCTCCTCGGATTTGGAAAGCGCAGGCGGGAAGGCCGCCGTGTGATCGACATGGAGCAGCAGAAAGGTCAGCTGCGCGAAGATTCCGGATAAAAAATGCATGATACCACCTCACTGTATTCTATGCAGGAGTGGCTGTCCGTTTTGCACGTCTGCATCCCCTGATACAAAAAGTCCCCTCATAGGCGGAATGGACTTCCGATGTGAGGGGACATTCTATTCAAAATGAATGGGATGCGGGATCAGATACCCCAGAAGCGGATCAGCTCCAGCGCGATCATCGCGAAAACGCAGAAGCCGTTTGCGAGGAAATTGATGACATATTTCACAACACCCGCTTCGCCGCGATCCTGCTTAAATATCGCTGTCAGAGACCGGATCGCCGTCGCCGCAAAGACCAGCATCAGGACGATCTCCGCACCGCAGAGCAGATAACCCTGCCATCTGGTCAGGCCGTACTGATGCGAATAAAGCAGCACCATGCACAGAACCGGTAGCGCGATCACAACCGGACGCAGTATCTGCGAGAGCGTGATAAGCCCCATGCCGGTATATTTTTTGCGCGCCTTTGCAATGCGCTGGATCAGCTTGATGAACAGCAGCAGAAAACCGATCAGCATGATGATGATATAAATCACCAGAAAGACAAGACCGGCCAGCATCCAGCCGTCCGTATGATAGCTCTGCATACCGCCGACGCTGAAGTACTTCTCGCCGTCCTGCTCAGAAAGTGCGGTGAGCATTCTGATGCCCTGCTGTTCCAGAAGGCCGGTGCCGTCGCCGAGCGGCGTGACCGTCGCAATGCCGAGCGCGGAATACTTGTCGCCGTCTTTGGTGAACGGTGTCGTGCCGAGTGCGCTGTAGACCATTCTGAGCGGGCCGTGCAGCACGCCGCGGAGCATGAAGTATACGCCGGAATAATCGCCGGTCAGCGGCGCTTTTGCCTCGAACTCCGGCACACTCGCTTCACCGAATACGAGCTCCGGAATCTTCGTGGCCGGTTCGCCGGATCCGATCATCATAACGACTGCCGCCGTGCCGCTCTCCGGATCAAACATGAGATTGGAGGAAAAGCCGTTGGTCGCGCCGCTGTGCCCGTAGTAAATCTGATCGCCGCTGATCTGCGGGATCAGACCGTGGCAGAAGGCCGGATATTCCGTATCACCGATCGTCGAGCTCGGCTTCAGCATTTCCTCAAGCGTCTCCTGCTTCTCAAAGAGCGGGCAGGGATCCTGCACAAAGCTCTGCGCATATTTCGCCATATCGCCGATCGTGCCGGTCACAGCGCCCGCAGGATAAAGCTGAATGTAGGTCAGCTGTCCTCCGGCCTCCTTCCAGACGCCCGGTGCTGACTGTGCGGCACATTTCACCTTTTCACGCTGCGCCTTGACCCATTCATTGTCATCATGCGCAGGGAGGATCGCGGTCTGCTCCATGCCGAGCGGCTCCATGATATGCTTATGCGCATAATCCGAAAACGGCTCGCCGCTGATGCGCTCGACGATGTATGCAGCGAGCGCCGCGCTCCAGTTGCAGTAGCTGCTGACTGCGCCGGGGCGGGTATTCTGCGAAGGCTCCGATGCTTTGAGCGCCTGCTCCAGCGGCACAATCGCATTTTCATCATCGGTCTGGATCGACCAGAAATTTTCGCCCCAGCCGCCTTCATGGTTCATCAGATTCAGCATCGTGATCTTGTCGTCATATTTCAGATGACCGAAAAATTTATCCGGCAGATAGGTGCGGATATCTTCATTCAGGTCGATCCTGCCCTGCTCCCAGAGCTGCATCACGCTGACCCAGATCATTGTTTTCGAGATGCTGCCCCATTCATAACAGGTATCCGCATCCGCAGGCGTTCCGGCCTCGCGGTCGATCTCGCCGAACGCACCGGAATACAGCACCTCCTCATCGCTCACGACCGCCGCAGAAAATGCCGTGTACTCCTTTTTGTTATTCTCGGCATATTCCTCGATCGCATCCCCCACCTTGTCAAAAGCAAGGCCGGACGGCGTTTTGTACGCATCCTCGTTTTTTGCAAACGCGGTCAGCGGCACCGCCGTGCTGAGCATCACCGCCGCGCAGATGCCGGCTGTCAGTTTTCGTACCATTTTCATTTTCGTCCCTCCTGAATGATTTGTACCGATACAGTGCGGAATGCCGGTACGCATAAGCGCACTGAAACAGTTCTGGTAAATCAAATATATATAGTTATAGCATAGATATATTGATTTGTCAAGCGGATATAGATACTCTGAATAAATATGACGATATTGCTCTGACATAATTTCATAATTTGTTCACAAACACAGATTGCCTGCGTGATATAATAGTAATATCATCGTTTCGCAGTATTTATGATAGCAGAAAAAGGTAAAGAAACCGTTCAGCAAACTGTAAAGAAACCGTAAATCACGGAGGTTTTCATGATGATCTTCACCAAAGCCAATGCGCTCGTGACTGCGGCAGTCACGCTGTCAGCGGCATTGCTCGGCGCATTCCCCTCGCTCCCGCAGCAAAGCCTGCACGCGGTCTCCCGCAGCCGCTTCCTGCATGAGACTGCGGCGTTCCCGCAGCCGGCGGCACCGTTTTCCGAGCTGCGCTTTGATGCGGAGGAGCAGCAGCTTTACTGCGATGGCAGACCGGTCGGAACGGCATACGGTGATTTCCGCGTTTCCGGCGGAACGGTATATATATGCGGTGCGGCGGCCGGTCAGCCGGAAAAAGCGTATGTTCCGCTCAGCGAATGCGCAGATGCATTCGGCTGCGAGATCAGCGGGGAGCCGGACGGCGCTGTCATCCGCTCGCCGTTTCAGTCATGCAGGCTGATCGTCCGCACAGATGCCGAAATCGAAGCGCCGCAGCAGCTCGTGAGCGACGATATCAGGATCCTTTGCTATGATTCCCCCGCCGAGACATATGCCTCATACCGCACCCTGCAATCCG
>DGSY01000120.1 GCA_002394125.1 Ruminococcus sp. UBA4350 | reverse complement strand
AGCATGATGTTCATAACGCCGATGCCGCCGACCAGCAGCGAGATCGCCGCTATGATCGAGATCGTCACCGTCACGACCGTCAGCACAACATTAATGACCTTCAGATCATTCGCATCGCTCTGCACCGTCACATTCAGCTTCGGCTTTTCCGCGAAACGCTGATCGAAAAATGTCTGAAGCTCTGCCTGTGCCTCCTTCTGCGGAGTTGTGGGATCCTTCGCAACGATCTGCGGAAAGCGCCAGCTCTGATTCTCGTCCTCGCCGGTGCTCAGCCGTGCGGCCGTGCCGTAGGGAATGAAGATCTGCGAGAGCTTGTCCATTGTCGCGGTGCCGGGCGAGAGCATCTTGTCCATCATCTTCGGATGCTCATATAGTCCGACGATGACGAATTCCGCCGTGCAGACGCCCATGATATCGAGCGTGAACGATTCGCCGACCGGATTCCGGCCGTCCTGGAAATACTGCTCAACAAACAGATCGGAGACGACCGCCGCATTCTTCTGCCGATTGCCGTCCGTGTCATTGAGATAGCGCCCCGCGAGCAGCTTGTAGATCTGCGTATAGCTCATGAACCAGCCCTCGGAAACGCCGCTGACCATTGCATGAATATGCTGTCCCTTGCTGTTGATGATCTCGCCGCCGTTCATTTCCATTGACTGCGAGATCAGATATTTGCCGTCCATCTCCGCCTTGAGCGCGTCCAGATCCTCCTTCGTGCAGAAGTCGGATTCGCGCAGGCTGCTGCCGTCGTCGGAATTCTCCTTCAGCGAATAGCTGAGGTAATAGCCGTTTGCGCCGACCAGAGAAAAGGTATTGGAGAGCGTCTTTTGCAGAGAATTGCCGATCGTTGTGATCGTGATGACCGCACTGATGCCGATGATAATGCCGAGCATCGTCAGCAGCGAGCGCATCTTGTTCGTGACAAGCGCGCTGAGTGCGAGCCGTATATTTTCAATCAGGAACATTCGGGCGCCTCCGATCAGTTCATCTTGCCGAGCAGCGTCGGATCGGGAATCTCTGCGCCCTCCTCCGGCAGAGACATCGTGCCGGTCATGTCGTTGACCGTTGCTGTCAGAACGATATCGCCGTCCTTCAGCTCGCCCTTTTTCACCTCGGTGTAATAATCGCCCTCAAAGCCGATCTCAATATTCTTCCGCACAACGCGCATCATGCCCTGTGACGAGCCGGGCTCCAGCGTCAGCACATAATAGCCGTCATTCTCGCCGCCCTGCACCGCATCATACGGCACACAAAGCACATTGTCAACCTTTTTGAGAATGATCTTGACATTCGCGGTCATGCCGATCAGCAGCGGGCTGTCCGGATCGTCAATGCTGATCTCGACAGTATAGCCGCCCGCGGCGCCCTCGGAAACCGAGGAGATAATGCGCTCGATGCGGCGGATCTTTCCGGGGATGATCTCGTCGCCGGTCGCGCTGGTCTTGATCTCGCAGTCCATGTCCTCGGAGATACGCAGAATATCCGCCTCGCCGACCTTTCCGGAGATCACAAGATCGTCAGTTTTCTCAATGGTCATCAGCATTCCGCCCATCGGGATGCTGCCCTCCTTGACGGAGACCATCGTCACAACGCCGTCCGCCGGCGCGGTGACGGTACACTGGTCGATCTGCTCCTGGAGCTTCTCGATCTGCAAGCCGGTGGAATCATCGCCGCCGGTATAGGCCTCTGCATCGAGTGCATCCTGCGCGGACTGCACAAGCTGATCCGCGGAGCGCTGTGTCTCATCATACGCAGTGTGCGCCGCATCAACGGCCGCATCGAGCGAGGCAAGCTGCGCATAGAGCGCCTCGTTTTCCTGTGAAAGCCCCTGCGCTTCCATATCCAGCAGCTTTGCCTGATCGGGCTCCGCCTCGACGATCTCCTTCAGAAGCTGATTATATTTGTCAATTCTGCTGTTGTATTCCTCATAGGCCTGATCGCGGGTGCGCTCAGCCTTGTTGATCTCCTGCTGCGCACGGTTGAGCATGGCAGTGCGGTTGGATTTCGCATCCGCGAGATTGCGGCGCAGCACCGTCTTATGATAATCGTCCGCATCCTGCGCACGGTCGGCCGATTTGGTCAGCTGATCGAGCTGCTCCTGCAAATAGGAGCTGTCCAGCTCGCAGAGCACATCGCCCTTCTTCACGCTGTCGCCGACCTTGACATTCACCGTCCGGACCTTTTCGGTCAGCTCTGTCGAGACCGTTGTCGCGTCACTGCTGGCGACTATGCCGGAGACATTGACATAGCTTGAAAGGTCCTTGACCGCGGCCTTGCCGTAGCTGGTGTTCTGCATCGTGTTGATGACGGTTTTCATTGCGCGGCTGAGGCCGAAGATCAGTCCGCCGATCAGCAGCAGCACAACAATGAGCGCAATGAGACAGCCAAGCTTGAATTTCCCTTTTACCTTTACCATTTCCGTCATTCCTTTCCGTGAAACTGATAGATCACTGCAATATTTTACCATATCAGCACGATTTCTGTCAAGGCTGAAAGCACGATTTTTCAGAAAAATTAAGGATTTCGGCGGCGATTTCGCAAAATCCGGTGAATGCCGCCGGAGACCGCAAGAAACGACAAACTTCCCGCAGCGCCGGAAACCGGCTTCGCAGATACAACATATAAAAAGAGCAGCGCCGCAACGGACGCTGCTCCTGCTCTCATGTGAAGACGGAATTTCCGGCAGACTTTCCCTCACCTGCTCACGCCTTGAACAGGCAGCGGATAAAGTTATACATCAGCGGGATCACCGTGCTGCTGTCATGACCCCCGCCCGGCACCGGAATAAAGATATTCTCCGTTCCGTGCGCGGAGAACAGCTCATGATACTGCTCCGGATAGCTGCCGACCATGCCGTCATTCGTGCCGCCCGCAATCATCAGCACATACGGCTCATAGGGCGCGTCAATGCGCATATCGTCCTTGCTCATGACGCCCGGATGCTCCATGAACTGATCCCTTGTCGGGAAGATGCCCGGCGCCGGTGCAGCCGCACCGATATAGCCGACCTTGCCGCAGCATTTCATGCCGATATACAGCGACTCTCTGCCGCCCATTGAAAAGCCGGCAACTGCTGTGTTTTCGCGTCCGGTTTTGACGGGATAATGCGATTCGATATAGGGCATCAGGCTGCCCGGCAGATCCTCAACAAACAGGTCATAGCCCGGAACATCAGCCTGACCGTTTCCGGTCTGCTGCGGATGCGCCGGATCGGAATACTGATTCGTGAACACAATAATCATCGGCACTGCGTCGCCGCTCCCAATCAGATTCGTTGCGATCTCCCGCACGCCCATGCCGCTGACCATCGCCGATTCATCGCCGCCGTAGCCGTGATTGACATAGAATACCGGATATTCTTTGCTGCTGTCATAACCGGGCGGGAGCCAGACATTCGCGCCCTTATCACGGTTTGCCGTCTTTGAGAAATATGTGATATGTTCGAGCTTTCCGCCCGCATTTTGCAGAACGGAAGCGGGAACACTCGTCGTGATCTGCTCTCGTACCGTTGTCATATAAGCCTTCCTTTCTTCATCGGTGTGCTGCTCCTCCGACTGCATCAGCATCCGTTTGAGCAGAGTCAGATCGGCAGCTGAAAGCGCACCGCTTACATCGAGATCGGCCGTATCTGCATAGATATCGCCGCCCTTTGTCAGCAGCCAGTCCAGCAGTGCGGATGCATCCCTGCCGTCCGCCGTGCCGCTGTGATCCGCATCGCCCTTTTTGTAATTTGCCGGGATCTGCGAGCCGTCCGACTTCATGACCGTGACCTCATCGAGCCAGAAGTCGCAGCGGTCGGTATCTGTTTCGATATACAGCACCGGATTTTCGCCGTCCTGCATCGTATAATCCGCAGCCGAAAGCGTCAGCCATTGGCCGGAGGCCGCATCGCCCTCCGCAAAGGTATCATAGACCGCGCTGCTGCCGCTGCCGTACTGCATGGTCATTTTGAAATGCACCGGCGCGCCGGATCTCTGCATGACCTGCGCCTGCACGCTGATATGCATTCCCGCAGGACATTTTCTGCTGCTGAGCGCATAGGCGATGCCGTTCCATGCGGCAGTGCGGCCGGTCACCTCCGCAGCACCGCTGCCCGCCGCTGCCGCATCCGTCGTCCGTGAGACGGATGCTTCGCCGCGTCCCTGCCAGCCGGAAAGTCCGCTCTCGAAGTCCGAATACAGGATCACCGGATTATCGGGATCCTCCGGCACGCTCGTTTCATCGAGATAATCACCGATCACATCCGCCCAGTAACGTCCCATTTTCTCATAGCCCGCGCCGCTCGGATGCAGCTTGTCGCTTTGCAGATCGGCCTCCCCGTTCAGACTGCCGTGCACATCCGCAAAGCGCACATTGTCCCCGTAGGACTCCGCGACCTTTTTCACGATATTGTTATAATTCGCGACGCGCTGCGCATTGCCGCCGTATGCGGTAAAATCCGGGATCGAGCCCATGAACACCGTTCCGTCCTCCGGCAGATCCGCGAGAATATAGTCCATCAGCGTATGCAGATCGGATTCGCAGTCCGTGAGATTGCGGTTCGCCGTCATGTCGTTCGTGCCGATGATGAGCAGCACGATATCCGGCTGCGCCTGCTTCACGGCATTCTTCGCCTTCAGCTTTTCGAGCAGACCGTTTTCGCCCCAGCTCGGGATCGGGTACTGCTGCTTAATCGTATAGCCGCTGTAGCCCGCGTGGTTGTCGTCATACTGACAGCTCTGACCTTTGTAATTGAAGCTCGCGCTGCTTTTGCCCTCCGGCCCGACCATATCAAACGCGATGTCCTTCTGCTTCAGCGCATAGTCAAGATATTTGCGGTAGCCGCCGTCCTCGCCATAGCCGAAGGTGATCGAATCGCCGATCGGCATGATGTTGACCGGATCCAGTGCCTGCACCTCAGGCTTCGGCATCTGCATACAGGAAAATGCCGCTGCTGCGGCGGTCAGAAGTGCTGCCAGTTTTTTCATAAGCGTACCCCCTTCTTTTTGAATGCGGCTTTCATCAGGCAAACACTGCCCGATTATATTTATCATAGCATAGTATCAGGCGCACTGTCAATCACAGATTTGCAGAAAACCAGCACAAAATACCCCTTTGTTTTCCAGTGCGCCACCCAATCACGACAATGCTCGATCAACAGCAGATGATGAGCTGCTTTCATTGCGAAAAATATTGGAAGCAAAGTGACTAACCGGAATCGTCAGGCGAATCGACGGTCTCGGACGGGTCATCATACCGAAAGAATCAGAAGAACAATGCGGGAAGTGAATACAGAGAAACCGC
>DGSY01000085.1 GCA_002394125.1 Ruminococcus sp. UBA4350 | reverse complement strand
TCATCATGAAACCCATCCGTATTCTTTCAGAATCCGCAGCGACCGGAATGCGGCTGCGTGATATTTTGTATCAGGCGGGATATACGGAAATCGCCCTTTCCGCGCTTTCGGCCATACCGGATTGCCGGCAGGATGAACTCCGCATTATCTACGCAAAATCGCGCATTCCGGATATCATTCGGGAAGCGGCAGAATGTCATGCACAGACAATCCTGCTGCTGAATCCCGACTGCTACGCGATGTATCTTGACCGCGCAAGATACGCCGGTATCACGCTGCTGCTGATGCCGGTCACGCCGGAAATGCTGCTGGATACTGTACAGAACGCGATCACCGCTTGACCGCTGACGGGGTCTCGCCGGTGTGCTTCTTGAATACGCGCGTGAAGTAATCGGGCGTGGAAAATCCGAGCAAACGGCTGACCTCCAGCACCTTGAACTGCCCGCTTTCCAGCAGCCGTCTGGCATAGTCGATCTGGAATCCCTTGTAGAATTCGCCGAAGGTCATGCCGAATCTGCTCTTGAAATACCGGCCGAAATAATCGCGGTTGAAGCCGAAATAATCCGCCGCAAGCTCAACGGTCGCCGTCTGCTGCTCCATATTCAGCAGGAATGCGCGCAGCTTTTCCGTGACCGGACGCAGCTCTCCGGAATCCGGCAGCGCCTCCAGCGCGTGATGCACTGCATCGCGGTATTCCGTTTCGATCAGCTGCTCATGCACCAGTGCCGCGGCTCTGGAAACCGCCGCGAGCAGATCCTCCGGCGGGATCGGCTCCGCGAGAAAGTCGATCGCGCCGAGCAGAAAGCATTCGCGCATTCTCTGCGAGTCATCCTGCTCGCTGATGATGATTGAAGGGATCCTGTTCTCCGCCGTACCGGTCAGACGGAGCAGCTTTGCCGCGATATATTCCGGTGCGCGGTTGATGCAGATGAGAATATCGAACTGCCGGCTCAATACAAGGCGCACCGCGTCATTGAGGTTCGCTGTGCAGCGGCTGACAGTGAAATCGGTATCCTCCAGAACGGAGGAAAGGCGATCCTGATCTCTGTCCGAATATGCGCCCGAATCGGCGACTATGATTTTCAGCTTCATCCGGATCCTCCTTTCCGCGTAAAAAAGGGGCTGCTCCGCCTGCTTTTTCAGACGGAACAGCCCCATTGCTTTCCTTGAGTTCATTCTAGCACAAGCGCCGGAGAAAGTCAATATTCCGCGGCGGAGTTGTCGGTTTTTTGACGGGATAAGTCTTGATTTTACAATAATAACAGTGCTGCGCGGAAGCCTTGTCAGCAGTCCGCGCAGCATTGCTTTGTAAGGATGATGACAGAGAATATGGAGAACCCTGCATCGCGTTTATCATAGCATAAGAATCCGGACAGCGCAAGACGCATTTGCAAAGATGTCCGGAAAATGACCGGTAAACGCGGATATTTGTATGATTTGATTATCCGCTCTCCATTCAGCAGCCGGCAGGCGGAATCTCTGGAATGATGGAAGTGATGATATCGTCGATCGAGCCGCCCGGCGGCAGCATCGGCAGCACAAGCTCATCCATGTCGATCTTCGCGTCGATCACAAACGGCGCCTGACACCGGAACGCTTCTTCCAGTGCAGCGGCCAGCTCCGCAGGCGTCTCTGCCCTTGCGCCCTGTGCGCCGAAGCCCTCCGCGACCTTGACAAAATCCGTTTTCCGGTTCAGCGTCGTGCCGGAAAAATGCCGGTCGAAAAACAGCGACTGCCACTGCCGCACCATGCCGAGGACACCGTTGTTCATGATGATGACCGTCAGCGGGATCTGCTCGGTCACGGCGCAGGCCAGCTCATTCAAATTCATGCCGAAGCTGCCGTCGCCGGTGAACAGCACCGGCCGCTTACCGACCGCGAGATATGCACCGATCGCCGCGCCCATGCCGAAGCCCATTGCGCCGAGCCCGCCGCTTGTCAGAAAGCTGCGCGGCGTTCGCAGCGGATAGCGCTGCGCCGTCCACATCTGATGCTGTCCGACATCGGTGACGATGACCGCATCCTCCGGCGCTGCCGAAGCGACCGCATCTATGATGCTGTCATGCGTGAGCGCCGCATTCCGCCGGACAGCGTGAGACTGCGCCGTGCGTTTCGCCTCCTCCTGCCGCAGCTCCCCGATCCGCGCAAGCCATTCCGGATGCGTCTGCGGCTGCACGAGTTCGTTCAGCCGGATGAGCGCATCCTTCAGATCGCCGCGCACGGTGAGCTGCGCAGGGATATTTTTATTCAGCTCCGCGCCGTCAATGTCAATGTGAATGATATTGAAATGCCGCGCAAAGCGCTCCTTTTTTCCGGTCGCACGGTCGGAGAACCGCACACCGAGCGCGATCACGAGATCGGCCTCGTCCTCTGCGGCGGATGCGGCATAATGCCCGTGCATTCCCTGCATTCCCAGAAAGAGCGGATGCTCCGAGGGAACCGCCGAAAGCCCCATCAGCGAGCAGCCCATCGGCGCGTCGATCTTCTCCGCCAGCGCCCTGACCTCCGCCGCCGCATTGCCCGCGATCACGCCGCCGCCGAAATAGATATACGGCTTCCGCGCCTCCGCGATCATCTCCGCGGCACGGGCGAGCCTGTGTTCGGATGCACGGCGCAGCGGCTCCGGTTCGATCGGCGCAGCGGCGGGGGTGAATTCGCATTTTGCCTGCTGCACATCCTTCGGGATATCGACCAGCACCGGCCCCGGCCTGCCGGATTTCGCAATGCGGTAGGCTTCGCGGACGGTCTCCGCGAGATCGCGGATATCCTTGACGATGAAATTATGCTTTGTCACCGGCATACTGACGCCGAGGATATCGACCTCCTGAAAGCTGTCTCTGCCGATCTGATCGCAGGGCACATTGCCTGTCACCGCAACGACCGGAACGGAGTCCAGATAGGCTGCCGCGATGCCGGTCACGAGGTTTGTTGCGCCGGGGCCGGATGTTGCCATGACGGTGCCGACTCTGCCGGATGCGCGGGCATAGCCGTCGGCGGCGTGTGCCGCGCCCTGTTCATGCGCTGTCAGGACAAAGCGGATCTTGTCGCGCCGCTGATAAAGCGCATCGAACAGATCCGTGACCTGTCCGCCCGGATAGCCGAACAGCAGATCGCAGCCCTGCTCGATCAGTGTTTCTATGACGATCTGTGCGCCGGTCAGTTCCATATTCTTCCTCCACTTGCTGAAATCATTCTGTAAGCCGTCTGCGGAGAGCGACCAGAGGGACAATTCCCTTTGGAATCCCGCCATTGGCGTGCTGTATATGAAACATTGTATTCTTATCTGAGCAACTCCCTGAAAGCTGCATACCCCTATTTCTTATTCTTCGGCTTCTTGCGGACGGAATATCCGAACTCGCCGCATTTGCGTCCGAGCGCAAAATATTCCCCGTGCGCATAGGCCAGCAGGCCGCTCTGCTGCAAATTCAGCCGCCCCTTGCTGTCCACATAGCGGCTGTCCGCCGCCGTGCCGATGATCTCCGCCAGAAACATATCATGCGAGCCGAGCGGGATGATCTGCGTCACGCGGCACGAAAGGCTCACCGGCGATTCCGCCAGCACCGGCACATTTCCCTGCTCCGGCATGAGCAGATGCAGCCCGCATTTCGCGATCTTGTCGATATCACGCCCCGACCGCACCCCGCAGAAATCCACCGCACGGACAAGCTCCGTTGTCGGCAGATTCAGCACAAATTCGCCGCTTTCCTTGATGATGCCGTAGGAATGGCGCGTCGGGCGCACGGAGATATAGGTCATCGGCGGATGCGTACAGCAGATGCCCGTCCATGCGGCCGTCATGATATTCGGATGCTCCATTGTCCCGCAGGTGACAAGCACGGGCGGCACCGGCGCGAGCAGTGCGCCGCCGTTCCAGAAAATCTTTTCCACTTGCTGCAACTCCTTGTAATATTATCAGTGCGTCCGGATCAGCACCGCGAGCAGCACCGCTTCGAGCGCCGCGCCGATGATGCACATGATGACTGCCATTGCCGCATCGCTGGAGCGGACAATGACCTTCTCCGGATTGCTCCGGCTGACGCGGAGCCGGATGCGGTCGCCGGCCTTCCATTTCCGGATGCTGAATGCCGCATGGATCTCGATGGAATGTGCCCTGCCGTCTGCATCGGTATAATCCGTGAAAAATGCAGGATAGTGTCCGCTCCGGATCTGCACCTGCCGGATCTCCCGGATCGTGCCCGCCGTATCGAAATGATCTCCCCGCATCCGGAACGCGTCAATCACCAGCATGACCGGACGGTTGAAGAAGATATATCCGCCCGCAGCCATGCCGGTTACCAGTGCCGCTTCCGGCGGGATGATGCCGGAGAGCCGGTATACGAGCGCGAATACCGCATAGCATCCCATAACGATCAGCTCGTCTTTTCTGTAAAAACGGTACATCACACACCCCGCTGCTTTCCGGTCAGCGCAGGATATCCGCCGCCTCTCCCGCAAGGCCGGATGCATCCGCGCCGAGCCATGCGCAGACCGTCTGCCCGATATCCGCAAAGCTGCCGCGGATGCCGAGATTTTCAGGCTTCACGCCGTTTCCGTACATCAGCACGGGGATATATTCGCGGGTATGGTCAGTGCCGTGCGCCGCCGGATCGCAGCCGTGATCGGCGGTCAGGATCAGCAGATCGTCGTCACGGAGCTGCGGGAGCAGTGCGCCGAGCTGCGCATCAAATGCATTCAGCGCCGCCGTATAGCCGGCAATGTCGCGCCGGTGTCCGTATGCGCTGTCAAATTCCACCAGATTGACAAAGCAGAGTCCTCCGAAATCCCGCGCCGCAAGCTGGATCGTCTTGCCCATGCCGTCATCGTTGGAAACGGTGCGGTGTCCCTCGGAAATGCCCTGTCCGTTGAAGATATCCGCGATCTTGCCGACCGAGATCACCTGCTGTCCCGCCGCCTGAATCCGGTCGAGCATTGTCGGGGCGAAGGGCGAGACAGAGTAATCATGCCGGCGCGGTGTCCGCTGAAAATCGGGATACTGCCCGATAAACGGCCGCGCAATGATGCGCCCGACCGCGTATTCGCCCTGCATGATCTCCCGCGCCTTTTCGCAGATGCGGTAAAGCTCCGGCACGGGGACGATCTCCTCATGCGCGGCGATCTGCAAGACGCTGTCGGCGGAGGTATAGACGATCAGTGCGCCGGTTTCCATATGCTCTTTGCCGTAATCGCGGATGACCTCCGTGCCGGAATAGGGGAGATTGCAGAGAATTTCACGGCCGGATGCCGCCCGCAGCGCCTCCAGCACCGGCTCCGGAAAGCCGTCCGGATAGGTTTTCATCGGGACGGTCGAGATCAGTCCGGCGATCTCCCAGTGACCGGTCGTTGTGTCCTTGCCGGCGGAGCGCTCTGCGCATTTGCCGTAGGCGCCGGACGGTGCGGGAACAGGCTCGCCGCAGCCGATCCCGTCAATATTGAACAGTCCCATTTTCTGCATATTCGGCACATGGAGCTTTCCGGAAGCGAAGCAGGAACGGAGCGTATGCGTTCCGGCATCGCCGAAGCGGTCTGCATCCGGCAGCTCGCCGCAGCCGCAGCTGTCGAGCACGATCAGAAATACGCGCTTTGCCATATCGGTTTCCTCCTGTTGATCTTGTTATAGTATATCCGCTTTGCGGATGCTGATTTGTCTGAACGGATGCCGCCGGATTTCATTCCGGAGCGTCCCGCCCTATCTGTAAAACCGGACAGTGAATTCCGCGCCGTTCGGACTGCGGTTCGCGGCCTTCAGACTGCCCTCCTGCGCGGAAATGACCTTCTGCGCGAATGCAAGCCCAATGCCGTAGCCGTGGCTTGTGTATTCCGGTGAGCGGTAGAATCGCTCAAAGATATGCGGCAGCTCCGCCTCCGGAATGCCCGCTCCGGTGTCCGAGATCCTGATATAAGTATACATCGGATTACTGCCCGCCGCGATCGTGACCGAGCCGCCCGCAGGCGTATGCTCGACCGCATTTTTCAGCAGATTGGCAACGGCCTCCGAGGTATAATGCAGATCGCAGAAGATCGCCGGTTCTCCCTCGATCTCCGTGCGAAGCTCCACGCCCTTCAGCTCTGCCGTGACAGACACAGGCTCCGCCGACTGCCGGATCAGATCGCGGCAGGAGACAGTTTCCGGCGAAAATCGCACCGCGTCTGCTTCAATGCGCGAAAGGCTCAGCATCGTTTCGATCAGCCATTTCATCCGCGCCAGCAGCTCATAGAGCTCGCGCAGATATTCCATGCGGCTCTTGTCCGTCAGATCGGGCGAGCGCATCAGGCCGAGGATCATCATGACCGAGGTCAGCGGTGTCCGGAGCTGATGCGAAATATCCTCCAGCGCTTCCTTCGCAAAGCGCTTTTCCGTGCGCAGAGCGGCATTCTGCTCCCGCAGCCGGATCGTCATTTTGTGGATCTCTGCGGAAAGGACGCTCAGCTCGCCCTCGCGGTATTCATCGAAGCGGATCCGGTCATCGCTGCGCAGGATGCGGTCAATGTCATCGCAGAGCCGGATGACCTGATCCCGCCGCTGTGCGAGCAGCGCCGCATACAGCGCGTATAGTCCTGCGGAAAGCACTGCCGCCGCAACCGCACACGGAATGCTGAACAGCACACAGAACGCGGCCGCCGCCGCAGTCAGCAGGAAATGCACCGGCAGCGTATGCTGTTCAAGAAAGCTGCGCATTTTTCCGGCAGAACGCGTCTGATCGTTCACCCGTCCACCGCCTTGTAGCCGAGTCCGCGGACTGTCACAATGATCTTCGGATCCTGCGGGTCATCCTCGGTTTTTTCGCGCAGGCGCCGGATATAGACGCTCAGCGTATTATCGGAGACAAATTCCTTTGTCAGCGACCAAAGCTCCTCCGCGAGCCGGTCACGGGAGAGCATCTGGTTTTTGTTGGAGAAGAAGACGAGCAGCAGCCGGTATTCGAGAGCGGAGAGCGAAAGCTCCTGCCCGTTTTTGAGGACGATGCCCTTGATCGGGTCGATCGTCACATTGCCGCACTGCAAAAGCGGTGAGCTGCGCTGATGCCGCCGCATGACATTTTTCATGCGTGCGAGCAGCTCCCGCGTCCCGAACGGCTTGCCGATGTAATCATCCGCACCGATCTCAAAGCCCGCAACGGTGCAGGCTTCGTCTGCGGAGGCGGTGATGAAGATGACCGGAGTATCGCTCCGCTCCTTGATCGCTGCACAGACGGAATAGCCGCTGCCGTCCTTCAGCGAAATATCGAGCAGAACGCAGTCAAAGGCGTTCTCGTCAAAGAGGCGCAGACCTTCCTTCTGTCCGCTCGCATAGGCCGTGGAATAGCCCTCGGAATTGAGAAAGCGCATCAGAAATCTGGCGAGCTGTTCATCGTCCTCGATCAGCAGTATCTTCGGCATGGCATTGTCCCTTTCAGATCAGAAGCAGCACCGGTTTTCTGCCGGATGCTTATTTTGATTTCATTGCCTGCCGGCGAAAAAACCGGCGGCACGAATCGCTGTCACTGCGGATATTATAGCATGAACGCACAAAAAAGTCAATGTCGGCAGGGCCGACAGCCGTTTCCCTTCGGCATGGTTTCGCGGAGCATATCAGAGTTGTCGCTGTTACGGCGCTGGCCGCGCCTATTTTACGGTCTGGCAAAGTCTTATTCTGCTTTCATTTGCTTCCGGAGGACTTTAGATCATGCCAGCCGGGGCTCCCGGCCAAATTGAAACGGCCGCGCCTGTGAAGCGCAGCCGTTTTTGTATGATGTTCCATGCTTACAGCTTGGCAATGATCCGCAGGATCATTCCGGCATCGTCCATATCGGGCGAACCGGATCCGTTCAGATCGGCATTCACCTTGCCCTGTCCATCTATCACCGCATCCGGATCCTCAGCGACATAGCGTGCGAGAAGCACTACATCAATCACATCGACCTCGCCGTCGAGATTGACGTCACCGGGGCGCGTCACCGCAAGCGGCACTGCTTCGGTCGTCGTGACGGTCGTTTCCGTTGCGGTCGTTGTCAGGAGCGCGGTCGTAGTCGTCGGGATCGCAGTTGTAGTGGTCGAAACTGTTGTAGTAGTCGGCTTTGCGGCCGTGGTAGTCGGGAGTGTTGTCGTAGTCGGCTTTGCGGCCGTGGTGGTCGGGAGTGTTGTTGTAGTCGGCTTTGCGGCCGTGGTGGTCGGGAGTGTTGTCGTAGTCGGCTTTGCGGTCGTGGTGGTCGGGATTGTTGTCGTGGTCGGCTTTGCAGTCGTGGTGGTCGGGAGCGTAGTCGTAGTCGGCTTTGCGGTCGTGGTGGTCGGGATCGTTGTTGTGGTGGTCGTTACGGCTGTCGTTGTGGTCGTTTCTGTGACCGGATCAGTCTGCTCCGGAAGCTGCAATGTGCCGAAATACATATCCATCTGATAGGTATCGTCCATATAATATGCGGTCGGCATGACCTGATAGGTCAGCAGGCCGTTATCGTCGATCACCATGCCGAAAATGCTGCCCTTCGCCTTTTCCTCACTGCTCAGCGAATACACGAGCTCTGTATCGCCGCCGTTCAGCGGCATCGCATAAATGCTGTCCGGTGTGTGATAATAGATCAGATCGTTGTAGACCTGCGTGGAGACATAGGAGTACGGATAGACATAGCCGGTCGTGGATTCCCATGTATCCTGCACGGTCTTGAGCTCCCTGACCGTGCCGTCCGGCATTCTGCGGCAGATCGTCGCTTTGACATCTGAGCCGTACCGGACAGTATCGGGATCCACGCTGACGGCATAGACATACGAGCCGTCGTCCAGCCACTCCAGCGTGTCGCCGGCGCCGACCCAGAATGCATCCGCATAGAGATCGGAATCGCAGACGATCTCCTTGCCCTCGGAGAAATAATTCCAGTCGTCCGCATGATGATGCTCATCGGCATACATCGCCGCATCGCTTTGCAGTACATAATCATGCGTCGCATGGCCGAGCATATCCGGTGCGCTGTCGTCAAAGGTCACATCGAGCTGATACCATTTGCCGTCGATCTGTACGACATTCCACATATGATTCAGCTCATCGCTGGTCATCGTATAGCAGGGGATGCCGAGCTGTCTGCACAGCACACACATTGCCATCGCATAGCCCTGACAGATCGTGCTGCCGGTGACGACTGCGGTATAGGCATCCATATTCTCTAGGGTCAGGTCGTAGCTGCAATACTCCGCAAGATAATCATGCAGATACAGCACCTTCTGCACATCGCTCCATGAATCCTGAATGCCGGAGAGGATGCGCGTCACGGCATCGCCGAACTCTACCTCGCGGTCAGGTATTTCGGATGTATTAAAATTGTATTCGACCTGAAGCGTGGCGACATAGGCGCCGGACATGGAGAGACCGTACCGGAATGCCGAGCTGATAAAGAACCAGTCGGCGTCGGTATAGAGCATTTCATAATATGCATTCGCGACCTCTGAAAATGTCATGCGCAGGGAGCTGAGCGAGATCGTGGTCTGCCCCGTGTTCCATGCGTTATAGACCTTTGCGCGGAATTGCGCGAGCTTCGATGCTGTCACTGCGGCGGAAGCCTCCTGCACGGGCATTGCGGCGGAAAGCATCACCGCGGAGAGAATCCCTGCTGTCAGTTTTTTGATCTTTGACTTCATATTCAGCACCTCCGGTTTTGCGGGCATCTGCGTATCATACAGGCAATATTGTTGTGTTCCTGCAAGAATATTATAGCATATCGGCGCGGGGATTGAAAGCGGTAAAACGCTGAAATTGCCGCGCCTTTTTTGTGCGATGCCCACAAACAAACCCGAATATTAAAATCCATTTCAGGTCGCCGGGCAGTGCCCGGTGCCGTTATGCTAAAGGCACGGTCGCGCTCGCTGCTTTATGATACGAAACACACGCTGCTGTTCGCAGCTTTTACCCCGTGACTGAAATGCAGCGCATCGGGAGCATAGCCAGTGTACGGCGTACTTGCTGCGCGTATAGTAAAAGTGAAGCCTGTAATTACCAATCAAGTGAAATGTCAGGAACCTAGAGAGAGGAGAGATAAGGAAGGG
>DGSY01000026.1 GCA_002394125.1 Ruminococcus sp. UBA4350 | reverse complement strand
ATTGTTCAATTTTCAAGGTGCCGAGCCGCTGTCTCCTTCTCGGTGACAGCTTATTTATTATACCACATTTTCAAGCGTTTGTCAACCCCTTTTCAAAACTTTTTCAGGTTTTTTGAGGTTTTTCGCTCTCTAGCGGCCTGTCTGCCTCGCGGCGACTTGATTATAATACCACATTTTATCCCTTTTGTCAACCCCATTTTTTCCTTTCTGCTTTTTGCATAAGAATCCGTCTATCATCGCCCTTTCACGAGGGCAAAATCACGATTGCATTGCGCGCTTCATCCGCGATCGCCCTGAAATTGACCGCTCCGCTGATCTTTTGAACAGCATTCCGCACGTCCTGCTTGTTCGCGAGCAGATCGGCAGCTTCATTATATACGCTCTTATCAGCAAACTGAAACTCGAGCAGTGCCGGATCATCCAGCCAGCCCTCTATCTTCCCCGGCAGCTCCGATGCCTGATTCACGGTCAGACGGAACATATTATAATAGTTATATCTGTCATCCGTGCAGGCCGGCGGTGTGTAAGCGGTCTGATCCGCCCTGTGGTCCCTGAACAGCGTGTCTGGCTGCGCGAAGCAGATATGCGCAGGCAGACCGCGGTACTGCGCGTCGTCGTCCCATGTCACATCCATATTATAGTACTTTCCGTCCATCTCTACGATGTTCCAGACATGGTTCTCGTCCTTGCCGATCTTCCCCGGCACATTCATTGCACTGATACCGGCGCGGCGGCACACATACAGAAATGCCTTTGCATAGCCCTCGCATTTCGCCTGTCCGTCCACCAGACAGCCGTATGCCTCATCCTGATAGTCTCCGCTGCTGTACTCGCAGCAGGCCGCGATGCCGTCATGAATCCGCAGCAGTTTCTGAAATTCCGATGATGCACCATTTGCCGCGGAGAGAATCCGGTCGGCTGCAATATCCATCTGCGCGCGCATCCCCGCGATCTCCTCCTGCGGTATATCATAATGCATTTTTACAACATTGATCTGTTCTCCGGTCTCATACACCGTATCCATATAAAAAAACTGCGGCTCCTGCATACAGACCATGAGAAACACACGGTCATATTCGGCGCCGCTGTAAAGATCCGGCAGACGGATCGTTTCCTCATAGTTTTCGATGCCGGCACAGAGCGTCCGGTAGAGCGCCTGCTCACGCTTCGTCAGCTGCTGATAGGGATAGCGCAGCGCGGCTTCCTCTTTGGAGAATCCGCCGCGCTCGATCCGCAGCCAGCTAAAATTGAATACAAGTATGCCCAGTATTGCCATAAGGACGGCTGTCATTGTTCCGACAAGGATCCATTTACTCCGCTGCCCCATTTTCCGGCTCCTCCTGTATTTCGGGGATCCGCTCCGCCTGAATGCGGCTGATCCAGTTATCTTCGTAGGAAAGCAACGTATACCGCACGCCGCGATCCTCTGCGGAAAGTGATTCGCCCGCCTCCGGGATCCGGCCGAGCAGATGTACGACATATGCGCTCATGGTATCAAAATCGCCGTCCGGCAGCTCCGCCTTGACACCGAGCTGCGGCAGGATATCCTCCGGATCGGCCGAGCCTGCGATCGAATAAACGCCCTCCGCGATCTCGGTCAGCTCCGCTTCCTCATCGTCATATTCATCCTGAATATTGCCGACGATCTCCTCCAGCAGATCCTCCATCGTGACCATGCCCGCCGTTCCGCCGTATTCATCGGAGACGATCGCGACCTGCATTTTGTCGCGGCGCATCTGCTGGAATACATCGCGGCATTTTGCGCTGTCCGGCACAAATACCGCCTCGCGCATGACCGATGTCACGCGGCAGTCCTCCGCTTTGCCGACCAGCGGCAGCAGATCCTTGACCAGCACGATGCCGACGATGCTGTCGATCTGATTCTCATAGACGGGAATGCGCGAATAGCCGCCCTCCAGTGCGATCTTCGCGGTTTCGGTCGCAGTCGCGGTGTCCGGCACGGCGGTCATATCCTTGCGGTGCGTCATGACATCCGAGACCGCAACATCATCGAACGAGAAGATATTGTTTATCATTTCGCGCTCGGTCTCCTCGATGCCGCCGGTCTCATTGCCTGCATCGACCAGCAGCCGGATCTCCTCCTCCGTCACAACGTCCACACCGTCTGCGTCCGGAATCCGCGCGATCTTGCAGAGCAGCGCAGTGATCCCCGATGCGACCGCCCAGAACGGCGTCAGCAGAAGAATCAGCGCACGGACAGACGGCACGCAGAAACGTGCCAGCGCTTCGCAGTGCCGGCGGGCGATCCGCTTCGGGAACATATCCGTGAACACGGAGAGAATGAGCATCAGCACGAGCGTCAGCAGTGCTGCGGCGATCATCGAACCGCCGCGGAACGGAAACAGCACGGTGATGCGGTCACCGAACAGCAGCCAGCAGATCATGCCGGTCATCAGTGCGGAGAAAATGCGGTGCATGGTAAAGCACCGGCGCATCCGCGTCGGTTTTTCGATCAGACGGTCAAGCGGGCGCCATGCCGTATCGCTTTCGGCGCGGGCATGAACGACCGCATCGTTGATCTCGGTCACGGCGGCTTCGCAGGCGGAATACCATGCCCGCAGCGCAGCCAGCAGGCAGAGTATTCCGATCACGATCCATAATCGGTCAGCATCCTGATCCATATAAATATATTCATCCTTTCTGGTCGGCAGGGCCGACAGCCGGTCGGCAGGGCCGACAGCCGTTTCCCTTCGGCTCCGTTTCGCGAAGCATACCAATCTTGTCGCTGTTACGGCACTAATCGTGCCTATTGTTTGATCTGGGGATATCCCATTCTGCGTCCATTCGTATCTGGAGAACTTTAGATCATGGCTCCGGCACTGCCGGCGGCGCTGTTCGCGCCTATTTTACGGTCTGGGAAAGTTTTATTCTGCTTTCATGTGCGTATGGAGAACTTTAGGAATTGGCAGCGGGCACTGCCCGCCTGCCGGCGGTTACAGCTTCGCCAGCTTTTCCTTCAGCAGCGCCGTTGCTTCCTGCGGATTCGCCGCGCCCTTTGTACGCTTCATGATCTGTCCCATGAGCGCCTTGATCGCAGCCTCCTTGCCCGCCTTGTAATCCGCAACAGCCTTCGGATTCGCCGCAATGACCTCATCCGCCACACTGTTCAGCAGGCCGGTATCCTGCACCTGCTCCAGCCCGAGCTCCTGCACGAGCGCCGGAATATCCTTTCCGGTCTCGCGGTATGCCGCAAGCAGCTTTTCCGGTGCAGAACGGTTGATCTTGCCGTCCGCGCAGAGATTCGTCAGCTCTGCCCAGACCTCCGCCGGAATACTGACGGCATCCGCATCCGCAAGCATCAGATTTGCAAGCAGCTTCGGCTGCTTCACGGCATCTGCCGCCGCGCTGTAAAGATTCGCGAGCGCCGGCGTTTCACAGAGTGATTTCGCCGTCGATTCCGGCAGCTTGTATTCACCGGTATACTTCGCAAGACGCTCCTCCGGCAGATCGGGCAGCATTGCGCGCAGCCGTGCATGATCCTCGTCCGTCAGGATGATCGGCACCAGATCGGGATCCGGGAAATAGCGGTAATCATTTGCATTTTCCTTGACGCGCATCGTATAGGTCTTATCCTTTTCCGGATCGTAGCGGCGCGTCTCCTGCAAAAGCTCGTGTCCGGCCTCTGTCTCGTCGATCTGCCGCGCCTTTTCCGCGTCGATCGCCGCGCAGATATTCTTGAGGCTGTTCAGATTCTTGATCTCGGAGCGCGTATAGAGCTTCGTGTCGCCGACCGGCCGCACGGAGAGATTGACGTCGCAGCGCATCGAGCCCATTTCCATCTGGCAGTCGGAAACGCCGCACCAGCGCACCAGCTCGCGCAGGCGCTCCAGATATGCCTTTGCCTGTGCCGCCGTGCGGATATCCGGCTCGGAAACGATCTCGATCAGCGGAACGCCGCAGCGGTTGCAGTCCGCGCCGGAGCCGTAGTCGGTATGCACCAGCTTGCCGGCATCCTCCTCGATGTGGATGCGCGTAATGCCGATGCGCTTCTCCTCGCCGTTGACATTGATGTCGATGTAGCCATGCTCACAGAGCGGGTGGTCGAGCTGGGAGATCTGGTATGCTTTCGGCAGATCGGGATAGAAATAGTTCTTCCTGTCCATTTTCGAGAAATGTGCGATCTCGCAGTTGAGCATCATGCCCGCGCGAGCGGCAAATTCGACGACCTGCTTATTGAGCACCGGCAGCGTACCCGGCATACCCATGCAGACCGGACAGCAGCGCGTATTCGGCTCGCCGCCGTGATCGGCGGGGCAGTCGCAGAATATTTTGGTCTTGGTACGCAGCTCGATGTGTACCTCAAGACCGATGACTGATTCATATTTCGCCATATTGATTTGCTCCTCATTCAATTTCGCATGATTATATTGCAATGCTCTGCCGGACAGTCTCCGGCATGATACGCCTTTCCGTCATTCCGTCAGCCAGACGGCCGTGACCTCGCCGGTGATCCGGATCTTCGGATTTTGCAGCTCCGCGGCCGCGTTCATCTTGCAGTCGCGCAGCATCATACCGGCCGCAGGCGCCGCACAGGGCTCCGAAAAGCCCATGCCGTCCGTGGAAAGCTCCGCAAAGCCGGTCACGCGGCAGTGCAGGGATGCAGCGATCTGTTCCGCCTTTTCCCGCGCTGTCTGCACGGCGGCATCGAGCGCAAGCTGCTTCTGCCGGTTCTCGTCCGCGATCCGCGCCGTCACGGAATATGTCACGGAATCCGTCTCCGCGAGCAGTCCCGTGACCGCCTCACGCATCCGGTTGTCTGCGGGGATTTTCAGCAGCAAACGGCGGGAAAATGTATAGACCGCTCTGCTGTTCTGATAGGGCGCGGGCGGCTCGGTGGATTCCTCCTCTGCCGAGATCTGCTCCGGCCTGATCTGAAGCGTATCACGGAACGCCGCAAGCAGTGCTTCGGTCTGCTGCCGTCCCGCTGTCACCGCCGCGCCGGAGGTCTCGCCCTCCGTCCGCACCGTGACCGATATCTCATAGAGCTCCGCGTCAAATTCCAGCGTGACGCGCCCCTCTGTTTTGATCTTACCCATATTCCCCTCCGTTCCGGTTTGTATTATTTTGATGTATTATCGTTGATATTGCGGATGTATCTGCACTTCTTGGAAAATGCCGCATCATCCGATTCAATAACGCTCCGTTTTATCGCGCCTGTTTTTGCTGCAATCAGTCTGATAGTGAATCCGGATTGCCAGACAGATGCCCATGCCGAGCATCAGCAGTGCAATTCCGCCGCAGATGATCTTCCCGATTAGATAGGGACTTTGGATCATGCTGTAAATGACGATAAACAGTATGAATCCGATGAGCAGCGCAAGCACCGCATAACGAACCGGCTTCGGGATCTCCGGATCACCGATGACGGAATCATACGGAACCCGCCAGTCCGGATCATTCAGCCGCTTCATACGCCGCAGCCGCCTGATAGAGCTTTGCCTCGGAGAATGCCGGGCCGATCAGCTGGAAGCCGACGGGCAGCTCCGCGCCGTCCTGCGCGACCTTGCCGCAGGGAACAGAGATCGCGGGCAGACCGCCGAGATTGACCGGAACCGTGCAGATATCGCCGAGTGCCATTTCCATCGGATCGCTCGATTTTTCGCCGATCTTATAGGCCGGAGTCGGCGCGGTCGGCGCAAGCAGCATATCATATTTCGCAAACAGCTCTCTGAATGCGCGGATCAGCAGCGTTCTCGCCTGCTGCGCCTTTTTATAATACGCATCGTAATAACCGGCGGAGAGGACATAGTTGCCGAGCATGATGCGGCGGCGCACCTCTCTGCCGAAGCCCTGTGTACGCGTCTTGCGGTAGAGCTGTTCGAGATCCTCAAAGCCCTCCGCACGGAAGCCGTAGCGGATGCCGTCGAATCTTGCGAGATTCGAGGATGCCTCCGCACAGCACAGCACATAGTAGGCCGGCAGCGCATAGCTGACCGCCGGCAGCGAGCATTCCTCGATCACGGCACCGGCATTTTTCAGCTGCTCCGCAGCCTTCCGCACCAGTGCGGCGACCTCCGGATGAATGCCCTCGCCGAAGTATTCCTGCGGCAGACCGATGCGCATTCCGGAGAGATCCTTTCCGATCAGCGCGGAATAATTCGTATCGTATTCCGGCAGCGAGGTCGAATCGCGGCGGTCATGGCAGGAGATCGCCTCCAGCACCTTTGCATTGTCGGCGACCGTCTTTGTCAGCGGGCCGATCTGGTCAAAGCTCGATGCATAGGCAACAAGGCCGTAGCGGGAGACCGTGCCGTAGGTCGGCTTCATACCAACCACGCCGCAGAAGGATGCCGGCTGACGGATCGAGCCGCCGGTATCCGAACCGATGGCGAATGCGCATTCATTTGCCGCAACTGCCGCCGCCGAGCCGCCCGACGAGCCGCCCGGCACATAGTCCGGCGCTGCGGGATTGCGCGTCAGCTGCAAGGCGGAATTCTCCGAGGAGCTGCCCATTGCGAATTCGTCCATATTGGTCTTGCCGAGCATGACCGCGCCTGCCGCCTTGAGCCGCTCCGTGACGCAGGCATCATAGACCGGCAGCCAGTTTTCGAGCATTTTCGATGCACAGGTCGTGCGGACGCCCTTTGTGCAGATATTGTCCTTCATCGCGAAGGGAATGCCGGTCAGTGCGCCGGCGGTGCCGTCTGCGAGCATTTTGTCAGCGGCCTCGGCCTGCCGGTATGCCTCCTCAGCGGCAACGGTCAGATATGCACCGTATTTGCCGTCCTTTTCGGCGATCGCCGCGAGCGCATCCTCTGCAAGCTCCTTCGCGCTGACGGTACGGCTTTGCAGCAGCTCCGAGAGCGCCGCGATATCCATTTCATGAAACTTCATATTCTGCGCTCCTTTCAGCCGACGACCTTCGGCAGGGTGATGAGACCGTCCTCGGACTGCGTGCCGGAAAGCAGAAGATCGCGGTCAAACCGCGGCGAGACGGATTCATCTGCGCGCAGGACATTTTCAAGCGGGACAACGTGTGCGGTCGGCTCAACGCCCTCCGTATCCAGTGCGGAAAGCTGCTGGAAGAAGGTCAGCATTTCACCGATGCTGGAGGACAGTGCCTCAGTCTCCTCCTCCGGGATATCAAGTCTGGACAGCCATTTGAGCGTATCCAATGTTTTTTCATCAAGCTGCATGATCGTACTCCTTTTTATTTTTGGGCATCCGGCCTTGCAGATACCTTTCTCACTATTGATGTACCAATTAAATCTT
>DGSY01000025.1 GCA_002394125.1 Ruminococcus sp. UBA4350 | reverse complement strand
ATCGCGAAGCGATACCTTATTCTATATTCTATTTAACCGTTCTATACCACCTTTTTTGTGCGAGAATCCACCCAAATCTTTATTAGCCCAAATATATTTAACCCGTCAGATTTTTCGTCAGATTGTATAGAAATGACGCCGCTGGGCTGGCGCCCAGTAAGGAATTTCTGTGCAAGATGACGGAAAAGATGCAAGCAGATGTGCCGCCAAGCCGTCAGGCGGGCTTTGTGCGGTGTTGCCTTAATGCTTCGGCTGATAGGGCGGTTTATCGTCCGGCTCCTCCTGCACATCGTCCTGCTCGTCCGGCGCATCGGGCTGCTCCTTCGGTTCGGGCATATCATAGGGGCCGCGAACCTGTTTGCATCGGGGATCCTCCGGCGGGGCATCCTTCATGCCGCGGGCGCGGAGATCATCGACCCATTTTGCAAGCCGCGGGGTCAGGATGGCAATGACCGCGACGGCGGCAAAGATCAGGAAAAATTTGCCGAGAAACCGCAGCAGAACGGGCGTGATATTGACCCGCTCCTCGGCTTCCTCAGCGAGCATCACAAGCTGCATCACGGAACACACGGCGCACCCTCCTTCTGAACGAAAACAGCATAGGGCGGATCACCGGTGCGGTTCGGGAATCTGCACTGCAAAACGGTATAGAACCGGCTGTCGAGACCGGCGAGAAACGCGTCGATCGCATCGCGCTCGGAATAGCCGTTGACGCCGCCGTAATAGATGCAGAGCGAGAGCCAGCCGCCGGGCTTTAAGAGCCGGAGCGCCGCTTCGAGTGCAGCAATGCTGGAATCGGCTTTTGTAAAGACGGCATGATCGCCGCGCGGCAGCCAGCCGAAATTGAAGACGATGCAGCTGACGGAACCCGCCTCTGCATACTGCTCCATGTTGGCATGACTGTCGAGGATCAGCTCCGCACGGAGCCCGTTGTCGCTGAGCAGCTTCTGCGCGGAGGCGATCGCCTCCTGCTGGATATCGAAGCCAAGCACTCTGCCCTCGCTGCCGGTCAGCTCGCAGAGCAGCTTTGTATCATTTCCTCTGCCGCAGGTCGCATCAATGCAGAGATCGCCGGGGCGGATCTGCGCACGCAGAAACTGATGTGCAAGATCCAGCACGCCGAGCTGACGTTTCGGTTGCTTCATACATAGAACACTTCCATATCATCGAGGCGCAGACAGGCGAGCTTTCCGCCTGCTTCATGAAAGACCGCGCCGCAGTCGATGTTGATATAGGTATCGGTAAACAGCACCTCCGCTTTTCCGTGCATCTGCGGATAGGTGAGAGTCGGCGTGTGGCCGAAAACGAGCGTTTTATCCTCATAGAATCTGTCGTCCTGCATCGGCCTTGTGTTGACGAATGCATCAACGGGATAAGCCGAGAGCGGCAGCGCGGGATCGAAGCCGTCGATGCCGCTGTGCGTCAGGACAAACTGTCTGCCGTCGGGCAAGGTCAGTTCCTCATAGGCACGGAATTCATGGAGATACGCGAGCAGCTCGGCTCTGCGCGGGGGCTTGAGCGCGAGGAACTGGTTCATTGTGATGAGCCCGCCGTTCTGCATCCATGCCGAATAATATTCAAGACCCTGCGGCGTATAGAACTGCATGACATTTGCGGGCATGGCCTCAGCGGGCAGCCCGTCGATGCAGAGCATCATGATGACCTCATGGTTGCCGAGCAGCGGATAGACATTGATGCGCTCCATGCAGTCGAGCAGCAGCGGAATGGGCGTGTCGCCCCTGTCCACGAAATCGCCGAGAATATAGAGATCATCCTGATCGGAAAAATCAATTTTGCGGAGCATTCTGCGAAAGAGCTCATGACAGCCGTGCAGATCGCTCATGACATAGATCAAGCACACCCACCTCCTTTTGCAATCAATCGGTATTATCTTTCTGTCACGAACCGGGCCAGTTCAACATTACCGTCTGTTTCAACGGATACGAAACGGAATCCGCATTTCTCAGTGTAGAACTTCACATTTTCCTTCTTATCCGCAGGCGTTACCAGCGTGAACATCTTCCAGTCCGCATAAAGATCCTTTACAAACTGAACTGCCCCTGTGCCGAGACCTTTGCCCTGATACGCCGGAACAATACACAGGCAAGTGATCTCATACACGCTCTTTTCCTGCATTTTACAAGAAACACATCCGACAGGCTTTTTGTCACATAGTATGATGTATTTCGGATGATCGTTTATGGATGCTTCCATCATTGCGATCGTTTTGCCGTATCCGGGGCAAGCTCCGTATCTCCTGTAATCGCTGTAAAATGAAGCATTGTAAATATTTATCAGCAATTCTGCATCTTCTGTTTTTGCTTTTCTGTATGCTATTGTCACAGCTTGTCCTCTCCGCATATTTCGTTTTCTCAGAAGTACAATTCCCATGGAAACACTGATGCAATCCGGCGCAAAAGGATATGCCCGGTCAAACAAGCATGACCTGCCGGATAACGGAAAATGCAGACAGACCGAGCCGTCAGGCGCGATTGAACCGGCGGTTTCCCGGCTGATCCGCAGCCGCCTGTCTCCGTTCAGTTCAGGTTTCCGGTATGGAACATCAGTACGGAAAGCGCGGTCAGCGGCGCAGTTTCGCAGCGCAGGATCCGTTTTCCGAGCCAGACAGAGCGCACGCCCGCGGCCGAGAGCATTGCGATCTCCTCCGGATCAAAGCCGCCCTCGCTGCCGACGCAGATGCCGTAGGATTTTGCATCCCTCTGCACCTCCGAAAAGGAGATGCCGCCGTCCTCGTAAAGCACGAGGGGGACATCGAGATCCCGCATCCGTTCAGCAGCAGAGCCGAGGGAATGCAGCGGTGCGACGACGGGAATGATCCCTCTGCCGGACTGCTGTGCAGCAGCCTGTGCGATGCGCTGATAGCGCGGGAGCTTCTTCTGGAAATCGCCGCTGTTCATGCGGGAGACACAGCGCCGCGTGAGGACAGGAACGATTTCGGTAACACCGAGCTCGACGGATTTCTGGATGATCTGTTCGAGCTTATCGGCTTTGGGGAGCGCCTGAAAGAGCGTCACGGAGACGGTCGGTTCGGCGCAGCAGGATTCAGCGGAAAGAATGCGCAGCTGGACGGCATCGGCGGTGACGGCCTCGATCTCGCAGAGATAGTCGGTGCCGCAGGAGCAGACAGTGAGCTGCTCGCCGGGGCGCATCCGGAGGGAGAAGCCGATATGTCGGAGATGCTCACCGGTGAGCATGGGCTGCTCCGGAGAAAAGGCATCCTCAAAGAATCTGGGCATAGCCGAACGGCCTCCTTTATTCATAATCCTTTCTATTATAACACATTCCGAATAAAAATGCAAGTCGGGTCGGCAGGGCCGACAGCCGTTTCCCTTCGGCATGGTTTCGCGGAGCATATCAGAATCGTCGCTGTTACGGCACTGATCGTGCCTATTTTATGGTCTGGGGAAATTTTATTCTGCTTCCATACGCTTCCGGAGAACTTTAGATCATGGCTGCGGTTCGGCCGCTGGAGAACTTTAGGAAATGGCTCCGGCACTGCCGGCGGCGGGTGCTCCCCGCCACTCCCGTTATTCCTGCATCAGCCATGCAAACGCCTTTGCCGTGCGGAGATCTGGCTCCCTGAAATGATTGCCCTGATTCCATTCGAGCGTACAGGAAATGCCCTGCGATTGCAGCAGCGCGAAATCCTCACGGATGCAGCTGCCGACCTGCGACATGACCGGATGCCGCGTTTTTTCCTCGCGGTCGCCAAGACTCAGATACACCTTTTCCGTGCGGATCGGATGCGTCTGCATATAGGCGGAAAAATCCGGGAACCAGACCGACGGCGATGCTGCCGCGATACCGCTGAAAATGTCCGTCTGATACGCCGCCCAGAGCGCAAAGAGTCCCGCCAGCGAATAGCCGCCGAGATAATAGGTTTTGCTGCGGTCGGAGCAAAGCGTCAGGATCTGCCGGAGTGTCTCCGCTGCGCCGTCCCCGAAATCCTCGCTGCCGAATACCGCCGGTGCCTTCCACGGCGAAAGATCGTGATTCCAGCTGCCGGCTTTGACCGCCGCCAGCCGGAAATCCTGCCCGGTCATCCCGCGGATCAGCGCGATCTCGCTGTCAATGACGGAAAGATCATGGTCATCGACGGGCTGGATCAGAACGGTCTGTGCATCGTTTCCGAATTCAATGATCTGCATGATAGTCCTCCTTTACTTCCGTTACCGTAAAAAACGGCCGCCGATCTGGAAACCGGCGGCCGATCATTCAGCTTACTTCGGGAACAGCTCGAAGCTGGAGCAATACCAGCCGTAGCCGTTGTTGACGAGGACAAAGCGGATCGTGACGATATAGTCATTGACCGCAACCTTGCCGATCGTCGATTCGATATGCACATCCGCGGTGCAGAGATTGTCGGAATATTTGCGCAGATGCTGCACTTCGATGACATGATCCTCGCGCATATTCGGGTCATTGTTATACCAGACGTCGCCGGAGATATGATTCATCAGATTGGCGAAATCCGAGCCGGGCAGCATATAGTTTGAGAGCGCTGCAAGATTCGCTTCGACGGTGCAGTGCGTGTTGATGACATAGTCCATATAGGTGTGCGTGAGCTTGTCAATTCGGTCAAGCAGAACCTCATCGGGATTCGGCTCATCCGCGTGCGGGAACACAAATTCCTGTCTTGCGGCATTGGGATCGGGCTCTGTCTCCGCGGTCAGCGTTCTGCCTGCGGAATCGACCGCCTCGATCTTCGGCGAAAGGAACAGACCGGTGATCTCGCAGGTCTTTGCGGAGGGCTGATTTGCGTAGGCGAGCTCCGTCGCGGTGAGCTTGATCTCGGCATCGGTCTCCGTAAAGAGATTCTCGTCGATCTCGATGCCGTTGATCGTCACCTTTGCATCGGACGGCGCAGTGATGACTGCGGTATATGCCGGCTTTGCGCTGACGTTCATGACGGAGACCGGCGTACCGACCTGCCAGAGCGGGAGATTGTATTTTTCCGTCCAGCCGGAGCGCTCCAGCGCGACCGTCGCGATCGCCTCCTCATTGCGGAGGATATAGTAATTCGGGCGGGTGTCGCTGTAATCGGGGGCCTTCTGCCAGCTGTATTTTGCGGAGTCGTCAACCGTGACCTTCAGCTCATCGTCAAGCATATCGGCGGATTCGTATTCCGAGAGCTGCATTCCGGCGGATGCCTGCTTGACCATATCGGCATAGAAGCCGTCACTGAGATTTGCGATATATTCCTCGATCTTATACTGCGGCTGCGAGGCCTCGCGCTCTGCGAGATAGGTTCTTGAGCGCTTTACCAGCGCCTGAATGACGAGCAGAAAGATAATGATATAGATGACAAGGATAATCGCAAAAATGATCGAGCCGAGATAGGGGATGCGGCGTGACGCGGCGCTGCTGCGGCGGGTCTGCGGCCTGCGGGCGGCACTGCGGCGCGGCGCATCGGAAGCTGAGCGCGTACCGGCAGATCTTCTGCGGGCAGCGGCCTCAGCGGAATCGGGCGTGCGGCGTCTGCGCTCCGGCGTACCGTCGGGTCTGCGTCTGCGCTCGCCGGCACTGCGCGTGCCGTCTGCGGGACGCCGTCTGCGCGCTGCATCGGGATAGCGGTGTGCGCGGGATTTTGCACTGCGGTCGGCATCTGCCGGACGCTGATTCTTCTGTTCTTCCACTCAGTATCTCTCCTTTCCGTCACTTTTCCGGTGCGACGAGCCAGCAGTTCGGCGTATTGCGCGCACCGTAGAGGGTCGAGACGATCGTGACCTGCTCGCCCCCGTAATACATGACGGAGGATGCACCGCCGTCCATATTGCTTGCTTCGACCATGCCGAGATCATAGCAGAAATCGACGAGATCCTCATAGTTGATGCCGATGCTTGTAAAGAGTCTGCCCTCGATGAGCAGGAGCATCATCGTGCCGTCGGCCGCCTGACCGATGACGGTGCGGGCATTGAGGCCGGTATACATACCTGCCATGCTGCGCTTTTCGCCGTTGTGGATCAGCGAGGGGCCGAAGCAGGCTGCATCGCGGATGCCCATATCAAGAGCCTCCTGACCGGTGAGCCATTCGCAGTGGAGCTTGCCGTCCTTGTCAATGCCGCAGAGGTCATAGGAGGTATTGAGATCGCCGAAGCAGAGCTTGCCGTCGGAGATGACGATGCCGACGGGCAGACCGCCGTTGCCCATGCCGTTCGGATCGACGAAGCCGTTTGCATTGACGGCAGCAATGGCGCCGTGCTCCTCGATCATAGTCGGGATCGGCTTGCCGGCAGATGTCGGCGTACCGAGCGGGCCGGAGACAGCGGTATAAACGCGGGAGGGATCCTTGACCTTGATGAGCTTGCCGCGGAAGAGCGGCTCGCTGAATTCGATGATCTCGGTTTCCGGCTGTTCTTCGGGGGCTTCTGCGGCCGCTGCGACCGCATCCGATTTCAGAACGAGCTTTGCCTTTTCCGGTTCGGGGTGATTGACCGGCGAAACAGCAGAGCTGCCTGCCGCATCCGGATCCAGTACTGCCTTGAGTGCGGCAGTCTGACCCTGCTCGCTGACAGCCTGTTCATACTGCTGCTTTGTTGTCGGAAATTCATCGCTGGAGGCGACCTTGTCGAGTTTCTTTTTGCCGATATTCACGAGAACGGCCGTGACGATCGCCAGAACGATCAGCCGCACGATAAATGTGAGCAGGCCATGTCTGCTGCGTGCCTTTGCCATCTGATTACCTTCCTTTTATATTTATATTTTCAGGGTCTCCGGACTGTAATAGTCCACTCTCTATTTTAATATAGTTTGCGGAAAAATGCAAGAGATTCAAACAAAAAATGACAACTTTCTCATTGCGCGGGCATCGGGACATATTTTTTTGTTCGACATGAACAATTCGCCGTTTCTGCAAAGAAAACGGAGCGCAGAATGCTCTGCGTTCCGTTTTGTGTGAGTGTCTGCTCATGTGTTTGAGACGGATACCTGAATGCTGACATTCGATTCCGGACTGACCCAGACGCCGCTGACCGTATCCGGCAGCTTGACCGTCAGGCGCTGCGAATAGATGCCCTCGGTCGAGACCGAGATATTCACCAGATTGACGGAGCATTTGATGTTATCCTCATCGACCTTGTCCAGCTCCTCCTGTGTGCCGACCAGCGTCACGAGCGTATTGCCGCCGGGCGATTCGAGCGCATAGTTATAGCTCTGACTTGCATTGATGAGCAGGATATCGCTGTTCTTGATCCAGAGCCGTTTTGTCGTCAGATCCGAGCTGTCCAGCGTGATATTGACCGAGTCGATATGCGAGCTGTCCGAGAAGCCCTCCGGCATGGTGACGGGGACCTTGACCGAATCGGTCAGGGAAAGCTGCGAAAGTGCGAGCGATTCGATCGTCCATGTTTCAAGCGCATCCAGCGTTGCCTTGTTATCGGGATCGGTCGTTTCGATCGTGATCTGGAGATTGTTGTCTCCGTAGCCCGGCAGGGTATAGACATCGTTTGCATTGATGCGGATGCGCTTCATGATCGTCTCCGTATCGAAGCCGGTCGGCGGATTCGCAATGTTAATCGTAACAGGGAGCGTCTTGCTGTAGAACACCGGGATGCGGACGGAAAAGCGCGTTGTCCCGACATTGAAGGACGATGCATCGACCTCATTGCCGTCGCTGTCCTCAAGCGTGAAATCAGCGCAGTCTGAGAAGGTCTTTGTCTGCGTCAGATCCTCGGAGTTGACGATGTTCACGCGGACATGGTCGATCTGTGCGAGCCGTCTGCTCGGACCGTAGATCTGCACGGTCGAGGGCTCATAGGAGATCTCGCTCTCATTGATGCGCGTTTCGTCATCACGGATCAGGAACGGAGCCGATACTTCATTGACGGGGAATGCGCGTGTCTCGTAGCGATCCATCTCCACGGTCACGCTGCTGCGGGAGAGCGTGAAATTTGTCAGCTCCTCGCCGCTGACAGTCCGCAGCTTGATCGGGAGCGTCTGTGTGCCGATGATCGCGGCGACGGTGCTGTTGAAATCCACATAGGCGACCACATCGGTGGATTTCAGTGCGCCGTACATCGAACGGGAACCGGTGACCGTTCCGTCAACGGTGATGTCCTCGAGTGCGGCGAGCGATTCCGGCGTGAGATTCAGGCTGTAGCTGGCGGCGCGGGAATTCGTGATATCGACCGAGAGCGGAATCTTGTTCAGCTGCACGGTATATTCCTGCATGACATTCGCTGCGATATATGTCCAGAGCAGCAGCGCAATGATAAACGAAGCGACCAGCGTGATGATATCTGCGCGGCTGAGCTTACGCGGCTTCGGCAGATGCATGGCGGCGACCCGCTTTTTGATCGCGGAAAGAGTCTTGCTGTCCGGCATCGGTCATTCCTCCTTTCCGCTGTCCGCAACGGAGGCGGGATCTGCATCCGGCTGCTCCGGAAGCGGCTCTGACTGCTGTGCTTCCGTCTGCACATCCTCCTGCGGACCGGGCAGCTCCGGCTGCGCATCCTGCGGATGCTTTTTCCGGAGGAAGGAGGGGAGCTTGATGGTCTTGGTGCGCCACGAATCCTTTTCCTGCGGGATCAGCGCGGAGGTGAGCATTTTTTCAAGTGATTTTCTCGTATAGTTGCGGGTGAGGATGCCGCCCTCGGCGACGGAGATCTGGCCGGTCTCCTCGGAGACGACGATCACGAGCGCATCGGAATTCTCGCTCATACCGATCGCGGCGCGATGACGCGAGCCGAGATGCTTGTCGATCAGCTCCTCCTTCTGCGGCTTCGGCAGGAAGCAGGCGGCTGCCCAGATAATGCCGTCGCGCATGATGACTGCGCCGTCATGCAGCGGTGTCTTATTGTAGAAGATATTGCCGAAAAGCTCGGTGCTGGGGAGTGCCTTCAGGACAGTGCCGTTGAGGATCTGCTCGCCCAGCTTGGTGCCGCGCTCGATGACGATGAGCGCACCGGTCGCGGTGCGGGAGAGCTGCTCGACGGATTCGCAGATGATCGGAATGGCGGTATGCCACTGGTCAATGACATCATCGTTCTCGCCGAGCGCGAGCTTTGAAAGCTTGGCCGTTGTCGTGCCGAAGCGCTCCAGCACGCGGCGCAGCTCCGGCTGAAACAGCACGATGATCGCGATGACACCGACATTGAGTGCCTTGACGGAGATCCAGTTGATGACACGGAGCTTCAGAAAATAGCTGAGGAAATAGGCCGCGACGATCACGATGATGCCGCGCATGAGCTGACCTGCCCGGGTCTCGCGGATAAACTTGATGACGATATAGACCAGATAGGTCAGAACGGCGATGTCGAGGAAATCAGACAGACTGATCGAATTTACGACATTATAGAGGGAATTCCACCAGTTTGTCAATATGTCATGGAACACGCAGGTCACTCCTTTCTGCGGCGGGAGCCGCTGATTCCGGCATTTTTGCCCATACTAATTTAGTATAGCACATTTCTCCGATGATTGCAACACTTTAACGAAAATTTTTTGCAGTTCCATTCCGACACGTTTTGATTATTCTTTCTGCAAGGTATTATTCGGATGACATATTGACATGGTGCAGGAAAAATGATATAATGTACTATATAACAATCCGGCAATATTTTTGTTCATCATCACAAGGGAGTGCAAAAAAAATGGGAAACAAACGCAGAGCTGAGAGTTCCGGCGGCTGTTTGGGAAAGATGATTGTTATTCTTTTAGCAATTATGTTCTTTCCGGTCACCATAACAGTTTTTATTTTCAAGTCCGAAATGAAAATCAAGGGGAAACTGATTGCAACAGCATTGCTTTGGGGCGGAGTCTTCATTGCATCTTTATTTGCTCAGAAAACTATACCGGAGAAACCAAGCACCTCGCCCGCCGTTGAATCGGAATCCTTATCAACACTCAAATTCTCAAATCAAACTTCCAACTCATATGTCGTTAATACAAGTACTATGATTTTTCATACTTCGTCCTGTAGCTATGTGTCACGTATACCGGAAGAAAGCATTGCATATTATAACGGTTTATTAGATAATCTGCTTGAACATAATTATAAGCCGTGCGAGCATTGCCATCCTGAAAAGAAGAATCAAAAACAGGAAGAGCCGATTGAATATGATTATGATACGGAACGAATTGTTCGGGAAGGACACCCGATTTTACTTGACAACAAGGAAGATGCTGAAGCTTTCTGGTCAGATGACACCGCAGATGATGCTGTGATAATCAATGATTCAGACAATAGAGAGAAAGAATATCCCAAAGCTTACCTTATTCTAAACTGCGGAGAACTTTCTAAAGAATCTGAGAAGAAACAGATATTAAGCATCAGAACAATGTTCTATAATTGTGATGATGCCGAATTGTTCAGAATGAAAGACGGACTGGAGATTGTTCGCTCTTATCTGCCAATCAAGGAACTGAGCGATAATTATGTACTGCGCGAATCAAGATATCAGAATATCTGGGAAGAAGACTGGACATCAGACGGAACCCGAAAGCCAAACTTTCAGTATGACTACTTCACAAATTACGAATTAGCCTCCAATGAAGTCTCTGATCTTCCGCAATGGATCTCGATTCATCTATATCTGGACGGCTGGGGATTAGTGCAGGAAGCGGCAATCACGACTAAGCATTATCAAAACGATGACTATAAAGCCGAGGAATGGGAATATGACTTTATTACTGATAACCGCGATTATCAATTCGGTGCTTTGAATTATGATATTGAACTGAATATACAATACCCGCGGCCGTCCGGTACACCTGCACTGCGAAAAGGTTCAAAGGGCGGCGAGGTCGGTTGGCTGCAATCTGCACTGAATAAAGCAATGTACGCCGGCCTGACTGTGAACTCTGAATTTGATGCAGACACCGAGAATGCTGTTCGTGAGTTTCAATCCCGCTGCGATCTGGCGGCAGACGGAACTGTCGGGCCGCAGACAATTCAGTTGATTATTGAAATTGCATCCGGTAAAAGAAAAATGCCTGAGATAATTGTAACAACAGAACCACCTAAAATTGTAGTTACTCCTCCGGAAACAGAAAAGCGAACCCCTGTCTATACACAACCGGCAAAACAGGAAGTCTCACAGCACTTTATTCTCAATGTTAATTCTGGTGTTTTCCATTATGAAGGATGCAGCCAAGAACGAAAGATGAAAGAAGAAAACAAACAGTCTATTTATGGAACAGTCTCAGAGCTCATTGCGCAAGGATACAAACCTTGCGGAACCTGTCATCCTAAATGATAAACAAGTTACAGCACAGACAGCAGCGAATTGTCAAAGCCCATAAAGCCGTGCCCGCCAAGAAAAACTTGACGGGCACATTAGCTGTGATGCGCTGTATTTCGCGCATCTGCTATATTTTCTTGGTGGTGTGCTGTGCCATAATAAGTTGGTTTTGTGATAACTTATTATCACATTCCGACAGCAAAAAACACCGCCGGTTTCGCGCCGGCGGTGTTTTTCATATGCATCAGAATTCTCTGATCAGCTTGGAAATGAAGCGCAGGATCTGGCTGGCATCGTCTGCATCCGGCTTGCCGCTTCTGTTGACATCCGCATTCAGCGCACCCGTTCTGGAGACGACTGCCGTTTCGTCCTCGGTGAGGAACCGCGCCAGAAGAACGACATCCTCAACATCAACAGCGGTGTCCTCATTGACATCGCCGAGCAGAGAAACCGTCGGATCATCCGGCCCCTGCGGATCATCCGGATCTGCCGGTGCGCCGTTCGGATCAAACACCATTTTTGCGCGCTTCAGATACTCGTCATCCGGATCTTTATCGACCTGATTCCACTTTTCCTCGTTACCGTAGAAGGTGATCGTCGCGGTGCCTGTGTTATCTGCGAAAGCCTGCGGGTGAATCGTTTTCAGATTGCCGGAGATCTTGATATCCTTCAGCTTATTGCAGCCGGAAAATACGCCGTAATCGAGGAACTCCGCACCGTTCAGTTCCACGGAGGTCAGATTCTCGCAGTTCGAGCAGGCGCAGTCCAGGATGTTCTTGACACCAGACGGAACGACAAGCGATGTAATATCATTATTTCCGTCGAATGCGCCGCCCGAGACATACTTGACGTCGGACGGGATCACGACATCGCCCTTGCAGGTGCGGCCGTCGATCACGGAACCGTTGACGATGACGAGCGGATCCTTCTGACGCTGTGCGTTCAGCCAGGGTGTTTCATCAAATGTGCGGGCGCCGGTCTGAACCGGATGATCCGGAAATACCACCTCCGAAAGCGACGAGCATTGCTCAAACGCCTGAAAATCAATCAGCTGAAGGCTGTCCGGCAGCGTGACGGATTTCAGATCGCTGCACCAGCAGAACGCAAAGGGGCCGATCTCGGTCAGCGTATCGGGCAGCGTCAGCGAGGACACAGCAGCAAATGAACCGGTATTGTCATGGATTCTCGTGACCGGCAGACCTTCGATCGTGCTTGGAATCGTCACATTTTTCTCCTCAGTGTTGCATCCGCAGATCGCGATATGATCGGAGTATTTCATGTATTCAAAGTCTCCGCTCACACCGTAGGTGTATTCCTCCTCGTCGTCCGCATAGGCCGGACATACGGTCAGTGACATTCCCGCTGCCATCATGACAGCCGCAGCGAATGCCGTGAGCTTCAGAAATCGTTTGGTTTTCGACATTGCGAATTCCTCCTTTTCACTTGATGCGAAAGCAATATTTCTATTATTGTGACCGCAATCTGTGCGGCCGTTAGCTTAATTATAGCATATCTCACCAAAAATTTCAATATACTTTTCTCTCATCTTTCAGGCGGCGGCAGTGCCGCCGGCCGAGCCGGAGCCATGATCTAAAGTTCTCCATGCGCGTATGGGCGCAGAATGAGATTTCCACAGACCGGCGGG
>DGSY01000117.1 GCA_002394125.1 Ruminococcus sp. UBA4350 | reverse complement strand
ACGGCGGAAAATCGCAGGTCATGTCGCTGACGGCGTCCGTCACAATGGCGGGGATTCTGCTGTTCTGCACGGGCTTCATCGGATATCTGCCCGTGCCGGTGCTGACGGCGATCGTCATTTCCGCGCTGCTCGGCGCAGTGGAATTTGATCTGGCACACCGGCTGCTGAAACAGGATAAACGCGAACTGCTGATCTTCCTCGGCGCATTCGCAGGCGTGCTGTTCTTCGGGACGGTCGCGGGCGTGGTGATCGGCGTGATCCTGTCCTTTGTCGAGCTGACCTTGCAGACTGCGAATCCGAAGCGCTCCTTTCTCGGTGTGATTCCCGGTCATGAGGGATTTCATTCGCTGGAGCGCAATACCTATGCGGAGCCGATCGAAAACGTGATCCTCTACCGCTTTTCGAGCAATCTCTATTTTGCGAATGTGCATCTGTTCATAGGCGATCTGGAGGCGGCGATCCGGCCGGATACGAAGTGCATCGTTGTTGATTCCGGTGCGGTCTGCAATCTGGATGTCACGGCGGCAGACCGGATCGAGGCGTTCCGGAAATCGCTGAATGAGCGCGGGATCTCGCTGTATTTTGCATCGCATATCGGCTCACTGAATGACCGCTTCCGGCAGCTCGGACTGCGCGGCTGGATCGAGAACGGCTATGTCCGCCGGACGATCCCCGCGGCGCTCCGGAACGCGGGCTTTGCACCGCCCTATGTGACCGCATCCGGCACGGGCGGAGAGCGGTCTGCGGGCAATCCGGCGCGGCTGGAATTTGAATGGGCATTCGGCGCGGATGCATCGGCGGAGATCGAGCAGTATGCCGAATCGCTGCTGCAAAGCATTGATGGGGGCAGTGAGACGCCGCCGGAGGTGCAGCTCGCCGCGATCCTGAAAGCGAAGGGCATCTGGCGCGATGTCAGCGATTCCGATCAGGAGGAGCTGCTCACGCATTTGCAGGCGCATATCCGTGAGCTTTCCGAGCGGCTGCATATGAAGGAATCCGCAGTCGAGGAAGCGATCGAGGCACGGCGCATGAAGCTGGCGCTCCGGCTGATGCAGCGCAATCCGAAGGCGGCAGAGCGCATCCGGGCTTATAACCGTGCGCAGGAGAATGCCCTGCGGGAGTCCGATCCGGCACTGTATGCACTGCTCATGCAGTACCGCAGGGAGTCGCTGCGGCATCTTTCGGAGAAGCATCCGGAATACGCCGGAATTATCAGAATATTCTACGAAAACGAGGAAACCGAAAATGAGTAAGAAAGACAAAAGGAAAAAGAACATTTCTGCGGCACTGGAGCAGACAACGGAGCTGCCTGCTGTTCCGCCAGAGGCAGAAGCAATTATTCAGCCTGCTGCGGAAGTGACGGAGACGGCCGCGGAGACAGCGGCAGAAGCGGTGCAGAGCGCTGCGGAAGCAGTACAGGAGACTGCGGAAGCAGTGAAGCATCCGGAGGCAGAGAAGCAGAATGAGAAGTCCGAAAAGCCGGAAGTGTCTGCCGGAAAGCCTGCCGCGAAAACGCAGGTGCAGAATGAGAAAAACGGCTTTCTGCTGCTCTCGAAATACCGCGGCGCGATCATGGGCATCGCGGCGATCTGGATCCTGATCTTTCACGAATGGCTCCAGCTCACGGTGACGCCGGAGGACGGCAGCCACCATATCATCAATATGCTGGAGCGTTACATCAAGGCGATCGGCTTCTGCGGCGTGGATATCTTTCTGATGCTCTCCGGCATCGGCCTGACCTTTGCGATCAAAAAGGATTCGCTCGGCAAATTCTATTACCGGCGTCTGCGGCGCATCATTCTGCCGTTTCTGACGATCGCGGTGATCCGCTGCTTTATGGAGCACTGGGGCTGGAACAATTTCATCGGCAATGTGACCGGCTGGAAATTCTACACCGTTTCGATGTATTCCTTCCTCTGGTTCGTTCCGGCGATCTGCACATTCTATCTGGTATTCCCGCTGTATTACAAGCTCTTTCTCCGCGCAAAGGACAAAATCATGTTCACGGTCGGCGCGATCATCGTCTGGCTGATGCTGACGCTGTATTACCGCGATTCGCTCCGCGGCGACCTGTTCGGCTTCACGAACCGCATCCCGGTTTTCCTGATCGGCATTCTGTTCGGCTGGATGACGCAGAACCGCAAGGAGATCGTCTTCACGGCGCAGACATGGCTGCATATCACATTCACGGCGCTGCTCGGCTTCTATCTCGGATTCCTCGCGAATTTCCGCGGCTTCCCGCTGATTGTGCCGGTCTCGAACTGCTGCTTCCCGAACTGCCTGATCGCGATCAGCTTCCCGTTCCTGCTGGCGAAGGGCTTCTCCCTGCTGGAGCAGAAGACCGGCGGCTTCGGCAAGGCTGTATTTAAGATCTTCGCATTTTTCGGCACATTCTCGCTGGAATTCTACTGCGTGCAGGAATGGCTCGCGGGCTGGCTGATGCCGAAGCTTTTCGCACGCGGCTGGACGAATGCCGGCGTGAATCTCGTGATTTTCGCCGCTGTCACGGCCTCCGCCTTTGCCGCAAGTCAGATCTTCTCGCTGTTCTGGAAGCTCGTTGAGCTGCCGTTCGGCAAAAAGGAGAAAAAGTCCGCCTGATTGCCGAAAACAAATGCCGCAAATGTGTGCAAATTTGTGAGAATCAGAGAAAAATGAATTTCACTTGACAAAAGACAAAATTCGGTATATAATGATATGAGCGCGCGGTATGTCTGCACGCTCATATTCTATTTTATAAAGAAGGAGGAAAATCATGCCAACTTTTAATCAGCTCGTTCGCAAGGGCAGAAAAAGTCTGACGGAGAAGTCTACCGCTCCGGCACTTCAGAAGGGCTATAACGCACAGAAGAAGTCCCAGATCGACCTCAGCTCTCCGCAGAAGCGCGGCGTCTGCACTGCCGTCAAGACTGCCACCCCGAAAAAGCCGAACTCCGCAATGCGTAAGATCGCCAGAGTGCGTCTGACCAACGGATATGAGGTCACTGCCTACATTCCGGGTATCGGTCACAATTTGCAGGAGCACAGTGTCGTGCTGATCCGCGGCGGTCGTGTCAAGGACCTGCCTGGTGTGCGTTATCACATCATCCGCGGTACACTCGATGCGCAGGGCGTGAACGGCCGTATGCAGGCCCGTTCCAAGTACGGCGCAAAGCGTCCGAAGGCAGGCAAGAAGTAATTCTTTCCCTGCAAACCGTTTTATTCGCATTTACCCGCAAAGCTTTGTGGATTGAATAGATAGCATTCATACATCCGTTTGAGGCGGAATGCCGTTTTGCTGTCTCTTTATCCGCAGCGGCGCCTGTGCTGCAAAATGCAGCAGCAGGTGAGTACCTGTGAATTCATCTTTATATGAAGGAGGGAAGCGAGTATGCCAAGAAGAGGCAATATCGCAAAGCGTGACGTTCTGGCTGACCCGATGTACGGTTCCAAGCTCGTAACGCGTCTCATCAACAACATCATGCTCGACGGTAAGAAGGGTGTCGCACAGAAGATCGTGTACGATGCATTCGAGATCGTCAAGGAAAAGACCGACCGCGATCCGCTTGAGGTATTTGAGCAGGCAATGGAGAATATCATGCCTGTTCTGGAGGTCAAGGCACGCCGTATGGGCGGTGCGACCTATCAGGTGCCGATGGAGGTCCGTCCTGACCGCCGTCAGACACTCGGCCTGCGCTGGATCACCAAGTATTCCAGAGCAAGAAGCGAGAAGACCATGAAGGAGCGTCTGGCAGGCGAGATCATCGACGCTGTCAACGGCACCGGCGGCTCTGTCAAGAAGCGCGAGGATACGCACAAGATGGCAGAGGCAAACAAGGCGTTTGCACACTATCGCTGGTAATTCTTTGCTGCCGGCTGCCTGATCGCGGGCTGCCGGGGATTTTGAATGAGGAGGAACCAAAATGCCTAGAGACTGTAGTCTTGAACAAACCAGAAACATCGGCATTATGGCTCATATCGACGCCGGCAAGACCACCACGACCGAGCGTATCCTGTTCTACACCGGTATCAACCACA
>DGSY01000074.1 GCA_002394125.1 Ruminococcus sp. UBA4350 | reverse complement strand
TTCGTGTCCGGAGAACTTTAGGAATTGGCTCCGGCACTGCCGGCGGTGCTTTCTTAATTTTATATGATCTCCATTGAACTTTAGCGCAGAATGTGGTATAATAAAGCGGTAAATGTTGAATCAAAGGAGAATCGTATGAACTGGAAAATTGTATTGGGAGCAGGCCTTGCGGGCATTGCCGCGCTGAGTGTGTTCTGCGGAATGGCGTATATGATCCACAGCCGTGACAATACGATCGCGGAACTGCGGGATGCGGTCGTGCGGGCAGGGGAGGATCCCGATATCGCCGTGCTGCCGCCGAAGGTCTATGAGCCTGTGACCGTCAACCATTTCTATGAGCGCCGCGGGCATAAGATCCTGCTCTCCGACAATACATTCGGGCAGATCTGGCTGCCGGTTCTGGCGGATGTGCCGCTGTCCTCGCATCCGACAGAGAAAATGGTCGAGACAGACAAGGGCAGAATGCTCTCGTTTGATGATGCCGGAAATCTCAATGCGCTGACCGGCATCGACATTTCCGCGCATAATACGGTCACGGACTGGAACGCGGTCAAGGCGGACGGCATCGACTTCGTGATGCTCCGTCTCGGCTACCGCGGATACGGCACGGAGGGCAAGCTCGCGAAGGATAAAACCTTCCGCGCAAATTACAATGCGGCAAAGGAGGCCGGTTTGCTTGTCGGCGCATATTTCTTCTCGCAGGCGATCACCGAGGAGGAGGCCGTCGAGGAGGCGATCCTCTCCGCGCAGCAGCTTGAGGGCTGTCAGCTGGATTTTCCGGTCGCATTTGACTGGGAGATCATCTATCAGGATAACGAGGCGCGCACGAACAATGTGCCCTGCGAAACGCTGACGGATGCAGTGCTTGCATATTGTCAGAATATGCAGTCCTTCGGCTATCAAACGATGTGGTATCAGAATAAGCGCACGACACTGTTCAAGATCGACACGCCGCGCCTGACGGATATCCCGTTCTGGCTGGCAGAATACGGCGACGGCCCGACCTTTATCTATGATTATGATATGTGGCAGTACAGCTGCACCGGCAAGGTCGCGGGGATCGAGGGCGATGTGGACATGAACCTCTGTTTCAAGGATTTCTCGAAGGAGGGGCATCCGCTGATCTCGCTGCCGGCGCCGGAATATACGCCGAAGCAGGAGACCACGCCAGCTGAGACTGCGCCTGCTGAGACTGCGCCTGCTGAGACCGCACCGGCAGAACCGGAAACGCCTGCGGAAGCGGAGACACCGGAGAATGCGGCAGCGCCTGAAAATGCAGAGACACCGGAAAATGCAGCTGCACCGGAGAATCCCGAAGTGCAGGAGAATGCAGAAGCGCCGGCGGCCTGATCGCGGGCAGTGCCGCAGCCATGATTTGTATTTCTCCGGCGAGGGTAGGGCTTTTGGTTTTTCAGTTCGCTTGATTGTTTGTTTTTCGTTTCTGCCGTTCCGCAGGGTGCGAGGGGGAACCATAAGAGAGAGAAGAGGCAATCTGGCGCCGGGCACTGCCCGGTCTCCCCTCTCTTAAGGTTGCCCCCTCGCGCTCCCCTTCCTTATCTCTCCTCTCTCTGTGTTCCGAACACTTCACTTGATCGGTAATTACAGGCTTTCGTTGCTGCTTTCATGAAAGAAATCCGTAATGCGCGGGCTATGCTCCCGGTCGGCAGTGCCGACAGCCGTTATGAAAAGCTGCGGATACGCTCAAAATCCCCGCTATACAAACAAACGCCGCTGTCCGCGGATCGGGGGATGAACACCAAAGGGGAAAGAGGGACAATCCGGCTCGGGCACTGCCCGCCCCTTTCCCCTTAGGTTTTCTCCCCCGCACCCCCTTTTTCCTTATCCCTTTGCCCCCGTTCCGTCAGATTTACCATGACTGTTTTAACAGGCTGCACCTTTACTATGAGGATAGCAGGTGCGCCGTTCACGGGGTATGCTCCCGGTCGGCAGTGCCGACAGCCGTTATGAAAAGCTGCGGATACGCTCAAAATCCCCGCTATACAAACAAACGCCGCTGTCCGCGGCTTCTGCGCAGTCACTTCTCCAAGCGGTGAGGAGATGTCACTTTACAAAAGCTGCGAACAGCAGCGGCGCGGAGCCCGCGCTGGCGCTATGCTAAAGCTGCGGATACGCTCATAATCCCCACAGCGCAAACAAACGCCGTTGTCCGCGGCTTCTGCGCAGTCACTTCCCATGCGGTGAGGAGATGTCACTTTACAGCAGCGTGTACTTGTCAAAATAGAACAGTGAGCACGACCGTGCCTTTAGTAAATCGGAGCCGGGCACTGCCCGGACGACCTTGACAAAGGGGGCGGGGCGTGATATAATGAAAATGCGAAAGGAGTGTTGTCCGTGAAGCAGCCGGGTATCAAGCAGATCGCCGAAAACCGCAAGGCCAGACACGACTATTTCATTCTCGAAACCTATGAGGCCGGCATCGCGTTGGTCGGCACGGAAGTCAAATCCATCCGGAACGGCAATGTCAACCTGAAAGACAGCTGGTGCTCGATCGAGGACGGTCAGCTCCTGCTCCGCGATATGCACGTTTCTCCGTATGAAAAGGGCAATGTGTTCAATCAGGATCCGCGCAGAGTGCGCGTTCTGCTGATGCACAAGCGCGAGATCCTGAAGCTGTTCGGCACTCTGAAAACACAGGGGCTGACGCTGATCCCGCTCTCGCTCTATTTCAAGGACGGCAGAGTCAAGGTGCAGCTCGGTCTCTGCAAGGGCAAAAAGCTCTATGATAAGCGCGAGGATGCCGCGATCAAATCCGCGAACCGCGATATCGACAGAGCCGTCAAATCCAGAAACCAGTAAAGCGAGGAAACCATGACCGAACCGAAACCGCTGCAAAAAGGTGATCGCGTCGCGGTCGTCAGCCTGTCATCCGGCATATTGGGCGAGCCCGGCTGCGCGCATGAAAAAGCGCTCGGTGAGCGGATGCTCCGCGATTTCGGGCTGGAGCCGGTCTATACCGAAAATGCGCTCCGCGGCTATGCGTATTTGTTTCTGCATCCGGAAGCGCGCGCTGCCGACCTCAAAGCTGCATTTCTCGATGACAGCATCAGCGGCATCATCTGTGCGATCGGCGGCATCGACACATTCCGCACATTTCCGTATCTCATGGAGGATGCGGAATTTATCCGTGCTGTGCAGGCGCATCCGAAATTCTTCCTCGGCTATTCCGATGCCACGAATAATCATCTGATGCTGTACCGTCTGGGAATGCAAACCTTTTACGGGCAGGCGTTTCTGCCGGATCTCGCAGAGCTTTCCGGCGATATGCTGCCGTATTCCAAAGCGCAGTTTGCAGATTGCTTTGCGCCGTATCACGGGCGCATCATCCGGCCGTCACCGGTCTGGTATGAGGAGCGCAGCGATTATTCTGCCGCGGCAGCCGGAACAGCGCCGGTCTCTCATCCGGAGCAGTACGGCTATGAGCTTTTGCAGGGCACACCGCGGTTTTCGGGCAGACTGCTCGGCGGCTGCATCGACAGTCTCGGTGAAATGCTGCTGTCAGACTGTGCGGATGTGTATGCGGATCAATTTGCTGCGGCAGGAATCACCGATACGGATATCTTCCGGATGCAGGGCGAGATCTCGCGCAGATACCGCATTTTCCCAGCGGCGGAGGAATGGCGCGGGAAGATTCTGTTTGCAGAGACCAGTGAGATGATGCCGGAGCCGGAGCGCCTTGCGGAATATCTGAATGCAATCAGGGCGGAGGGCGTTTTTGATGCGGTCAGCGGCATTCTCGTCGGCAAGCCGATGAATGAGCGGTATTATGAGGAATACAAAGCGGTCTGGCGCGAAGCTGTCGGAGATCCCGCACTGCCGATTCTTTACAATGTCAATATCGGACACGCTGCACCGCGGGCGATCCTGCCATACGGCGCAGCGGCAAAAATCGACGCGAATCGGCAGGAGATCTGTCTGATCTGATCGCGGACAGTTGACAAATCGCCGCGAATGCGGTATAATATAAGAGCAATCAGGTTCTCGATCCCGCCGGGGGCGTAAAGGTTTCGACGGGGGCTGGGAAGTTCGATTGGCGAGCCGGGCGCATAACCCGTAAAATGTGCAGCTTTCTAAATTTAAACGAGAACAACGATTCCGTTTTGATGGCCGCTTAAGGCCTCCGTCAGCCCGGAGATTACCGCGTATCCGGTGTCTGGCGTCATGACGCGGTGAACGTCTGCCGGGGACGCACATAACCGGCAGTCGCACAATGTGCTACCGATTCGCAAAGCCTGTTTGTCGGCGGGGCGGAAAGGGAATGTAAAAGATAAACTACGCTCGTAGAAGATCGGATGGA
>DGSY01000083.1:3186-14054 GCA_002394125.1 Ruminococcus sp. UBA4350 | reverse complement strand
TTGCCTGCACCGTTCGGACCGATCAGCCCGCAGATATGCCCGCGCTCCACCGTCAGGCTGAAATCGTGCAGGACTTCCTGCTTTTGGTAGGACTTACAAAGTCCTCTAATGGTTATCACGCTATTTCCCATAGCGCCGCCCCCTTTCGTTTTCGTTACTACCATTCTAACAGCCGAAGGTAAAGAAAAGGTTAAGCGAATGGTTAAGAAAAGGTTAAGTTACAAGACGATAGCCCATTCCCCATACTGTTTCAATATACTCGTTATCGGGATCGAACTTTTTTAGCTTGGAACGAATATTGCTCATGTGGACTTTGACAGTATTATCATCACTGAGGTAATTCTCGCCCCATACGCTTTCAAAAAGGTTTGCTTTTGACCATAGCTTTGCAGGGTGATTAAGCATCAGCTCCAGTATCGCAAACTCCTTGCTTGTAAGGGTGAGCGTATTGCCGCAGATGGTTGCAATCCCTGATGTGATGTCAAGTGATAGTTTTTTATAGGTCAGCGTTTTGGCTTTCTCTTGCTTATGGGGATTTCCATCGTACCTCCGCAGAACGGCTTCCACACGCACGAGCAATTCGTCAAGATCAAAGGGCTTCGTGATGTAATCGTCAGCACCCATTCTTATCAGGTCAATTTTGGAACGTGTCTCACTTTTTGCCGACACCACGATCACTGGAATATCGGAAAATTCCCGTATCTTCTGCAAAACCATATCACCGCTCTGAAACGGCAGCATCAGGTCAAGAATCAGAAGCGAAAGGTCTCTCTGTTCACGAACAATACGAACAGCATCAAGTCCGTTCAAAGCTGACAGCGTTTCATAGCCCTGCGAGGACAAGTATTCGCAGATCAGGCGGTTGATCTCCTTGTCGTCCTCGGCGGTCAGTATCTTTTTCATGGCGCACCTCCGGATAATGATGTTTGTTGTAATCATTATAGCTTAGTTCGGTGGAAAGGTCAATCATACTGAAAAGAAAAACATAGCCCAAACCTATGTTTATGCAGATTATTATAATTCAAAAAGGAACAGCCGTTTAGACTGTTCCTCACTATAATCATAGCCTGCCTATTTGTCTTGGTTTAGAGATACTTCTTTATGGAGCATCACCGAATGGCGGGGCTGTTCGTTTTGAAGGTGCGAATGATTCGGCGCATAGGCTCTGTTTTCAGATCAGGCAAATATTTCTTCGTAAATTGCCTTTCTGTGATTTCTGGCTTCATTGAATGAATCAATGATCGCTTTGGTGCCTGCCCTGAAGCTCTCTCTGTTGCTGTAAGCATCGTCTACAGCCTTTCTGATGATATCGGGAGTAATGTCGATTTTATGAATATTTAACGCAATACCTGCATGAAGTCTCTGAACGACCTTTGCAACATCAAACTGGTCGACTGCCTGCGGTACAAGAACCAGCGAGGCGCCGCTTGCGAGACCCTCAGAGGTCGAATTGAAGCCTGCGTGCGTGATGAAAACATCGACCTCAGGCAAAAGCTGCGTCTGCGGTACATAATTGTATATTGTGAAGTTTGCGGGGATATCGCGGAAGGTTTCTGCAATATTCACAAACTTTCCGACAGACATGATGACCTGATATTCCTCAGAATCCCTGAATGCTTCAATACAGCGGTGATAGAATTCGAGGTTCTTCCCGAAGACTGTGCCAAGAGAAATGAAGAGCAGCTTCTTGTCCGGATCCTTCTTGAAGTCGAAATCGGGATCGGCAGCTCTGTTTTCAATGTGCGGACCGAGAAAATAGCAGGTCTCGTCCGTGTCCTCAGGTCTTAAGTGGAAGAATTTTGAAGTCAGGATGAGCTTCTTATAGCTGTTCGGCGTGAAGATCAGTCCGACAAAATCATGCAGATTGATATGATACTTCTGATTTGTTGCCTGCAAGCCGCAAAGTCTTGCATTGTCAAACTGGTTCTCATCGCTCAGAATGAAAGAAGAATAAAGAATCGAGAATTTTTCTGGATCGCGCTTCAATACCTTGTTCATCTCCGCGATATCGAAGAACTGATCGAAAACGTAATAGTCATAATCCGTCTGATCCTTCATTAACAGATCAATCACAATATCTGTTGCCTTGCCGATCAGAAATGAATTGATCGCAAACGGAGGCGCCTGCGGGGGGATTCTTTTGGCGATCTCACTGACATCTGCGGAATAAACGACCTTTTTGACGGGGATGTCATTCAGTCTGTCTGCAAATTCATCAGTCACATAACAGGTCACTTCGTAACCCATTTCAGCCAGTTCTCTTACAACCTCCACGCTTCCTGTAAAATGTCCGTGCAATACGCCGTTTGCAAAAAAGATTTTTTTCATATCATGCCTCTTTACTCGTTTTATTTTTTCAGAATTCAGTAATACGCATACGATTTATTATATCATATTTATGCTGTAAATGCAATACTCTTCCGCAACAAATTTGACCACACTTCCGCAACAAATTTGACCACACAGTGAGAATAATAGAATGAACCGTGCCGCAGCCTCATATCGGAGACAGGAACTGCCGGTAAACAAAAGGCGTACAGATACCCTCGCGATATCTGTACGCCTGTCTGATTTCTGTAAGGCCGCGCTCATTCGCGGAACGCGTTATTCCGGCGGCGGTCGGTCGGATCCTTTTCATAGTGCTTGCGGCTGATGTGATACTGGATCCCCTTGACGATCGTGATGAGAACCGCATAAACCAGCGACTCAAACGCGATCTCACCGATCTGGAATGTATCGGTACGGCCGGTCGCCTTCGACCAGAGCAGTCGGAATACAAACAGGATCACCAGCAGGAAGCTGAAATGCACGGCAAAATACAGCAGCCAGAAGCGCGGCGAGGAACGGTTGACGGTAATTTTCATCGGATATCCTCCTTTCGGGACCGGCGGCAGAACGGCCGCCTCATGTACTCTATCTATTATACAATATTTTTTCCGATTTGTATAGTCCCTCAGAAAAATTTATTTGAAATACCGAATGCCGCACCGCATCTGTTGTGCATTTTACCGAATGGCGTTCTTCATGCTGCGCACATATTCCCCGACGACCGGCGCGGCATCTCTGCCGTGCTCCCCGATCCGCCGGACGATCGCCGAGCCGACGATCACGCCGTCTGCGATTGCAGCCATTGCCGCAGCCTGCTCCGGTGTCGAGATGCCGAAGCCGATCGCACACGGGATATCCGTATTGGCACGAATCTGTGCGGTCATCGCCGCAAGATCGGTGTTGATCTCACTGCGCACGCCCGTCACGCCGAGACTCGATACCACATAGAGAAATCCTTCCGCATCCTTTGCGATCTCGGCAATGCGGTTTTCGGAGGTCGGTGCGATCAGCGAGATAAAGTCGATCCCGCAGGCACGGCAGGCCGGCGCAAATTCCTCCTTCTCCTCATGCGGCACATCCGGCAGAATGATGCCGTCAATGCCGGTCTCGGCGCATTTCTGCGCAAAGCGCTCAATGCCGTAGGAGAACACCACATTCGCATAGGTCATGAACACGAGCGGTACGCGGACATCCTGCCGCAGCTCCCGCACGAAATCAAAAATGCGGTCGGTCGTGACGCCGCCTGCCAGTGCGCGGATATTGGCGCCCTGAATGACCGGCCCCTCTGCGGTCGGATCGGAGAACGGAATGCCCAGCTCGATGAGATCCGCACCGGCTGCTTCCATTTCGCGGACGATCCTGCCCGTCGTTTCGAGGTCGGGGTCGCCGCAGGTGATGAACGGAATGAATGCTTTTCCATTGCGGAATGCTTCCCTGATCTTACTCATGAATATCCTCCCCTCTGTAACGCGCGATCGCCGCACAGTCCTTGTCGCCGCGGCCGGAGATCGTGATAACGATGATCTGATCCTTTGCCATCTGCGGTGCAATCTTCATCGCATGGGCAACAGCGTGCGCCGATTCGATCGCCGGAATGATGCCCTCCGTCCGCGAGAGATATTCAAATGCATTGACCGCTTCATCATCCGTGACTGCGACATATTCCGCTCTGCCGGTATCATGCAGATGCGCGTGCTCCGGGCCGATGCCGGGATAATCCAGTCCCGCCGAGATCGAATAGACCGGCGCGATCTGGCCGTATTCATCCTGGCAGAAATAGGATTTCATGCCGTGGAAAATGCCGAGCTTTCCGGTGTTGATCGTTGCCGCGGTCTCAAAGGTGTCGATGCCCCTGCCCGCCGCTTCACAGCCGATCAGCCGCACATCCGCATCCGGAATGAAGTGGTAGAAGGTGCCGATCGCATTGGAGCCGCCGCCGACGCAGGCGATGACCGCATCGGGCAGTCTGCCCTCTTTTTCGAGGATCTGTGCGCGGATCTCCTTTGAAATGACCGCCTGAAAATCGCGGACGATTGTCGGGAACGGATGCGGCCCCATGACCGAGCCGAGACAGTAATGTGTATCCGCAATGCGGCTTGTCCATTCACGCATCGCTTCGGAAACGGCGTCCTTCAGCGTTGCCGTGCCGGATGTGACCGGAATGACCTCCGCACCGAGCAGCCGCATTCTGTAAACATTGAGCGCCTGCCGCTTTGTGTCCTCCTCGCCCATGAATACGACGCATTCCATGCCCATGAGCGCGGCTGCGGTCGCCGTCGCAACGCCGTGCTGACCGGCGCCGGTCTCCGCGATGAGGCGCGTCTTGCCCATTTTCTTCGCGAGCAGCGCCTGACCGAGCACATTGTTGATCTTATGCGCACCGGTGTGGTTGAGATCCTCGCGCTTGAGATAGATCTTTGCGCCGCCGAGATCGGCTGTCATTTTCGATGCATAATAGAGCAGGGACGGGCGGTTTGCATATTCATTGAACAGCGTTTCCAGCTCTGCATTGAAGGCCGGATCATTCTTATAGAATTCATACGCCTGTTCCAGCTCGATGACGGCATTCATCAGGGTTTCGGGGATATACTGCCCGCCGTGAATGCCGAAGCGTCCTTTCGGATTTGTCATATTGTACCTCCTGTAAACTGTTTTCCGTGCAGCCGGACAATGATGCACAGCAGCACTGTGAACAGAATGCCTGCTGCCGTGCCAAAACAAAAATCGGTAAAATTCATCAGCATATGGATGAAGATTGCAATGGGGATCAGCTTTTTGCAGTTCTCGTAATGCACCGCCCGCGCAATCAGCACGGAGAGTGCCATGTGAAAGGCAAGATTCGCGGCGCTGCCGAGGATGATATCGGCGGCGGTCAGAAAGCCCTGATGCATGAGCGCATCCAGATGCTCCGCGGAGCCGTTTCCATACAGCGCATCCGCCAGCAGTACGAACTGATTTCTCGCGGTCATGATGACCTCGGTGCCGCCGTGTCCGATTCCGTAACAGAGCGCATCGGTCACGCTGTCATACTGCGGGATCGCGTGCCGCATCGTCAGATACCGCCCCAGCTCCTCACAGGCCGCGCCGATCAGCCAGACCGTCAGCCATTTGCCGGTCAGTGTCTCCGCGCCCTGCACAAGGATGCTGCGCAGCAGCGCCCGCGGGATCAGGATCAGCATCACCGTGACAGCGCCGGCGAGAACCGGAATCGCCCTGCCGCCCTGCCGCTTCCGCAAATAGAAATATACGGCAAAGGGGAGCGCTGCGGTCAGCAGACCGCGCAGGAAAAAGCCCGTGAGCTGAAGCGCTGAAAACATCGTCAATCTGTCCCTTCACATTGTCTGACCGCTGCTGCAAATGCACGCATCTTCGCGATATCCTTCTGTCCGTCCGTTTCAATGCCGGAGCTTGTGTCCACGCCGTAGGGGTGATACTGCGCGATCACCGCAGCGGCATTTTCCGGTGTCAGGCCGCCCGCGAGAAAGTATGGCCTTGTGCATCCCGCAAGCAGCGTATGATCGAAGCTGCTGCCCGTTCCGGTTCCGGCATCCAGCAGCACGATATCCGCATCGGAGCGCATCGTCTGCTGCACATCCGCCGCTGTCCGGATCGTATACGCTTTTATGATCGGCAGCGTGCAGACCATGCGCAGATTCCGGATATAGGCCGCATCCTCATCGCCGTGGAGCTGCACGAGCTGAATGATCCCGCGCTCGGAAAAGGCCGTGATCTCCGCGATCTGCGCATTGACGAACACGCCGACCGCCGGAATGCTGCCCGCGAGCGTTTTGCGGATCGCCTTGGCGGTCTCCCGCGTGACGGAGCGCCGGAAGCCCGCCGAGAGGATCATGCCCGCGAGATCGGGACGGACTGCATTGCAGGCAGCGGCATCCTCCGGCCGCATCAGCCCGCAGAGCTTGATTTTTGTCATTGTGATTCACCCTTCAGATACCGCAGCATTGCGGCTTTGTCATCGGCGCGCATCAGTGTTTCGCCGATCAGCACGGCATCCGCGCCGGCATCCCGCGCCGACTGAATATCCGCCGGCGTGCGCATTCCGCTCTCGACGACGAACAGCACATCCGCAGGCGCATATTTCCGCAGACTGCCTGCCCGCTGCGGATCAACGGAAAAATCACGCAGATTGCGGTTATTGACGCCGATGATGCGCGCACCCGCTTCTGCGGCGGCCTCGATCTCTTTTTCGTCATGTGCTTCGACCAGCGCCGAAAGCCCGACCGATTCCGCAATATTATGATACTCCGTCAGCGCCGGTTTGTCAAGGATCGCACAGATCAGCAGCACCGCCGATGCGCCGAGCAGCTTCGCTTCATAGATCATATAGGGATCGACTGTGAAATCCTTCCGCAGACAGGGGAGAGAGACCGCTGCGGCGATCTCCGCAAGATAGCGGTCGCTGCCGAGAAAGCGCTCCGGCTCGGTCAGAACGGAAATGCAGTCCGCTCCGGCATTTTCATATTCCTGCGCGATCTTGAGATACGGATAATCCGGCGCGATCAGCCCTTTCGAGGGCGATGCTTTCTTGCATTCGCAGATGAACGCGATATCATCGGTATGCAGCGCGTTCTCAAAGCGGAAGCTGCCCTTCGGCATGGCCTCCGCATCGCGCCGGACGGATTCCGGAGAGCGCAGGCGTTTGGCGCGTTCGGTGCGGGCGGCTGCGGATTCCGCCAGAATCTGCAATATATCCTGCATCGCGCTCACCGGTTCGATGCCGCTGCAAAGGCTTCGAGCTTTTCGAGTGCCGCACCGCTGTCGATCAGCTCTGCCGCGAGCTTGACGCCCTCCGCAATCGACGGCGCCTTGTCTGCGATGTAAAGCGCCGCGCCTGCATTCATGAGTACGGCCGTGCGCTTGCCGCCCTGCTCCCTGCCGGACAGTACGGCGCGGGTGATCGCGGCATTCTGCTCCGGAGAACCGCCGAGCAGCTCCGTGCGGTCGCAGCGCTCCAGACCGAAATCCTCCGGCGAGACCGTATAGGTCTTCGACTGCTCCACATCGAATTCGCAGACCAGCGTTTCCGCGCAGGCGGAGATCTCATCGAGCCGGTCGAGGCCGTAGACGACCATGCCGCGCTTGACGCCGAGCCGCATCAGCACCTCTGCGATCGGATTGACCAGCGACGCGTCATAAACGCCGATGACCGTCCGCTTTGCATTGGCGGGATTCGTCAGCGGGCCGAGGATATTGAATACGGTGCGAACGCCCAGCTCCTTGCGGATCGCGCCGACAAAGCGCATCGAGGTGTGATAGAGCTGCGCAAAGAGGAAGCACATCCCGACCTCACTGAGCATTGCGGCGGCCTTTTCCGGCGGCTGCTGGATATTGACGCCGAGCGCTTCGAGGCAGTCCGCCGTTCCGCATTTCGAGGATGCGGCGCGGTTGCCGTGCTTTGCGAGGACGGCGCCGCCCGCCGCAGCGACGAATGCAGATGTCGTGGAGATGTTGAAGCTGTTGGCATTGTCGCCGCCCGTGCCGACGATCTCCAGCACATCGAGATCATGCTCGACATGGAGCGCGTGCTCGCGCATCGCCGCCGCACAGCCGGTGATCTCGTCAATGGTCTCGGCCTTTGTGCTTTTGGTCGAGAGCGCCGCGAGGAATGCGGCATTCTGCGTCGGCGTTGTTTCGCCGTTCATGATCTCGTTCATAACGGCATAGGCCTCTGCGTAGGTCAGGTCTTTTTTGTCCACGATTTTTTTGATTGCTTCAGCGATCATTTTCGGTTCCTCCTCACGGCGGGACGTGCCCGCATCCTGTATTTCAGCGGTATTCGGTTTCTGTGTCACCGGCTGAGCTGTCAGAGCTTCGGAGTCAGAATGAAGAAAATTGCGGAGCATCTGCATCCCGTCCGGCGTCAGAATGGATTCCGGATGGAATTGCAGACCGTAGACCGGATATTCCCGATGCTGCACGGCCATGATCTCGCCGTCCTCTGTGCGGGCGGTGATGCGCAGGCAGTCCGGCACGGTGTCGGGATCGGCCGCGAGGGAATGATACCGCGCTGCCGGAACGGTCTCCGGCAGACCGCGGAACAGCGCACAGTCCGGCGAGAGAATGATCTCGGACTGCTTGCCGTGCATGAGCTGCTTTGCATGGATGATTTTTGCGCCGTATGCGGCACAGATCGCCTGATGGCCGAGACAGACGCCGAGAATCGGGATACGGCCGCCGAGCTTCTGCACGGTTTCGATGATGATGCCGGCATCCTCCGGCCGTCCGGGGCCGGGCGAGAGAATGATGTGCGAGGGGGCAAGTGCCGCGACCTCCGCGACGGTCATCGCGTCGTTCCGGATCACGCGGATCTCATCGGTCAGCGTGCCGAGATACTGATACAGATTATAGGAAAAGCTGTCGTAATTATCAATCAGCAGGATCATTGAGCGCCTCCTGTTCCTTCAGCGCACGGACGACCGCCGCTGCCTTGTTCATGCATTCCTGATATTCCTTTTCCGGCACGGAATCCGCGACGATCCCCGCACCGCTGCAAACATAGACGGTATCGCCCTTGCGGTAGGCGAGGCGGATCGCGATGCAGGCATCCAGATCGCCCTGAAAGGAGAGATAGCCGACCGCGCCGCCGTAGATGCCGCGCTTCGTGCCCTCCAGCTGACCGATCAGCTGACAGGCACGGATCTTCGGCGCACCGGAAAGCGTTCCGGCGGGCAGCACCGCAGCGACCGCATCCAGCGCATCATATTCCGGCCGGATCTCGCCGCGCACCGTCGAGCCGATGTGCATGACATGGGAATAGCGCTCGATCGAATGGAGCTTTTCGACCGTGACCGAACCGAAGCGGCTGATCTTTCCGAGATCGTTTCTGCCGAGATCGACGAGCATATTGTGTTCGGCAAGCTCCTTTTCATCCGCGAGCAGATCGGCTTCGAGCGCCTTGTCTTCGGCATCTGTCTTTCCGCGCGGTCTGGTTCCGGCGAGCGGGAAGGTATGCAGCACGCCGTCCTCCAGCCGGACGAGCGTTTCCGGCGAAGCGCCCGCCGTTTCGATATCCGTGCCGGAGAAATAGAACATATACGGCGACGGATTCAGCGTCCGCAGCATCCGGTAGGTGTTGAGCAGCGAGCCCTCAAACGGTGCCGAGAAGCGGTTTGCAAGGACGATCTGAAAGATATCGCCCTCATGGATATAATGCTTTGCCTTTTCGACCATTTCGCAGTATTCCGCAGGCTGAAAGAGCGGCGTCAGCTCACCGGTCATGCGGCTGACCGGCTCCTTTGCGGGCTTGCCGCTGCGGATCAGCTCTGCCATCTGCCGGAGCGCGAGCGATGCGCGGTGATACTCTGTTTCCGGCTGACTGAGCTGCATATTGGCGATCAGAATGATCTTCTGCCGGAAGTGGTCGAAGGCGATCACCTTGTCAAAGAGCATCAGATCGAGATCCTGAAAATGCGCATCGTCGTCAGCTGCCGTGCGGATACTTGGTTCCTGATAGCCGAGATAATCGAATGCGAAATAGCCGACGAATCCGCCGGTAAAGGGCGGGAGCTGCGGCAGCTTCGGACTGCGGTATCTGCGCAGCAGCGAACGCAGAACCGCTGCGGGATCATCGGTCTGCGTTTCGGCATCGCCGATCCGGAGCTTTCCGTTCCGGCAGGAGACGCCGAGCTTCGGGTCATAGCCGAGAAAGGTATAGCGCCCGTGCGATTCGGGGCCGGAGACCGATTCGAGCAGATAGCAGTGTGCGGAAATGCGTCTGAGCTTCCGCAGAACGCCGAGCGGGGTGATGTCATCGCAGAGCAGCTCGCAGCTCAGCGGCAGCAGGTCATAGCTTCCGTCTGCGGCAAAGCGCCGCACCTCGTCAAGAGTGAATGATGCTTGCATATTTACCTCCGTTCCGGTCGGGAGGACATAAAAAACGCCCGTCCCTGAACCTGATTGCAGTTCAAGGACGAGCGCATTACACTCGCGGTGCCACCTTGATTCGCAGATACAAGATCCGCGCACTTTTGAGCAGGATACCAGCATATCCCCGACAGATCACGGCTGTCCGACCGTCGCAGTTTTACCGGCAATGCCGACTGCGCCCTCAGCGGGCCATTTGCGAAGCTGTGTTCCCGTCCGGCTCTCAGCTTCCCGGACTCTCTGTAGGGTCATACAACGCGTTATCTCCGCTTCAACGGTTTGTGATGTTGCTATCACTATACAACATTTTGCGGCGTTTGTCAATAGCAATTTATAAATATTTATTTTTTAACATAAAAGTGGGATCAGGTTTCGGGAGCGGAACAGACAGTTTTTTACCTGCAAGCTTGTTTTTGTTTTTTGCATTCAGCGGTACAAAAGATCGGTGAATGGGGGACGCAACCCCCTTCGGGGCGGGGAGCCCCCGCTGCCGATTCCTAAAGTTCTCCAGACACGAATATAAACAGAATGGGATTTCCCCAGACCAAACAATAGGCGCGGTCAGCGCCGTAACAGCGACAAACCTGATATGCTCCGCAAAACACCACCGAAGGGAAACGGCACCGGCACTGCCGGGGGAGTTTCGCTCTCTGCGGAGA
>DGSY01000083.1:0-3068 GCA_002394125.1 Ruminococcus sp. UBA4350 | reverse complement strand
AAAAACTTTGGATGACATCGCCGGATGCGAATGATAAATCCCCGATCGGCTGCCGGCACCGGTTCTAATCCCGTCAGCGGCGGCATAGAATATAACAAAACCAGAGCGGCGCTGCCGCAGAAACCGGAGGAATGATATGATACCGATCAACGACTGGAGCCTTCAACGCACGACTGTGCTGACACCGCTGCATCTGCCGGAGCTGACACAGGAACAGAGTGTGGAGCTCGATTATGTGCTGCCGGATTACTATCCGGATTTTTTCCGTCTGCTGCACTGTACGGCCGAGGCAGCCGTGACTGAGCAGACCGTCACGGACGGCAGCGTGCAGTATGCGCTGCGCGTGACACTTCATGTGCTGTACTGCGGCGAACAGACGGAAACCGTGCTGTCCGTGACGCAGACGCTCGATTACCGCGGTGCGCTGCCGCTGCCGCCGGAGGCCGCCGATGCCGACCGCTTGCAGATCCGGCTCACCGGCGAGCCGTCCTATCTCAACTGCCGTGCGGTCAGTCCGCGGCGCATTGATCTGCGCGGCGCCGTCCGGATCCGCGGGGTGCTCTGCGGCGAACGGCGGCGCGAGGTGCTGCAAAGCGCCGAGGGGCTCCATACGCAGACACGCAGTACGCCGGTGCGGTTTGTATCGGAGCTGATGCGCACGGAGAAAGCGTTCCTGCTCTCCGATGATATCCGGCTTCCGGATGCGCAGCCGCCTCTGCTCTCCGTCCTGCGGATGCAGACCGCGCTGACCGTTGCGGAAACGCGCGTGGTTGCGGGCAAGCTCGTCATCAAGGGCGAAGCGAATGTCTCCCTGCTGTATACGGCATCAAACGGCATTGAGCATCTGGATGCGACTTTGCCGTTCAGCCAGATCGCGGAGCTGGATGCGCTTACCGATGAGATGCCCGCGATCGTGACGGCAGTGCTCACGGAGCAGACGCTCACGCCCGAAGCCGAGCATGACGGCGATATCCGGCTGCTGCACTGCGATCTCGGCATCGTCCTGCAATGCGCGGTCATCCGTACATCGTCCGCCGAGCTGCTGACCGATATCTATTCGACGGTGCATCCCTCCGAGCCGATCCGCGCAGAGATCCCGCTGCTGACCGCGCCGATGCAGATTTCCGAGCATAATCAGCAGAAGATCATGCTGACAAAGCCCGATGCGGTCATCACAAAAGTCTATGCGGCATGGGCGGAGCCGATGCAGGTGCAGTCCGCTGCGGATGCATCCGGCGGGACGGTCATCAGCGGCGAGCTGCAATGCTGTGTGCTGGCGGCCGATGCGGAGGAGCATCCGATGATGCTGGAGGAACGCAGGCCGTTCACATGGGAGCTGCCGCAGCTTTCCCCCGCGCAGGCCCTGCCGCCGCTGCGCGTCCAGAGCTGTACCTATATGCTCTCCGGCTCCGATACGGTCACGCTCCAGCCGGAGCTGCTGCTCAGCGGAACGGTCATGCAGGCGCAGAAAATGCCGCTGCTGACCGATATTCTCATTGATCCAGAGGCGACGCTGCCGCAGCGGGCACAGTATGCACTGCGGCTTTATTTTGCGCAGCCGAATGAATCGGTCTGGGAGATCGCAAAGCGCTATCACACCGCAGAATCCGCGATCCGCGAGGAAAATCAGCTCGCGGCCGATACCCTGACCGAGCCGCAGATGCTGCTCATTCCCGCAGTCACATGATCCGAAGCCATTATTCGCTGAAACGGTCAACCGATTTTGGAGGAGCATATATGAATGATATTTATGCGGATATTGCCCGCAGAACCGGCGGTGATATCTATATCGGCGTTGTCGGGCCGGTACGGACGGGAAAATCGACGCTCATCAAGCGCTTCATGGAAACGCTCGTGATCCCGAATATTCCGGATGATGCAAGGCGCGAACGGGCAACCGATGAGCTGCCGCAGAGTGCGGGCGGCAAGACGATCATGACGACCGAGCCGAAATTCGTGCCGGAGACCGCCGTTGAGATCGAGCTTTCGGAGGGTGTGCGCTGCGCCGTCCGCATGATCGACTGCGTCGGATATATCGTGCCGAGCAGTCTCGGATACATCGAATCGGAAGCGCCGCGCATGGTGAAAACGCCGTGGTTCGATGAAGCCGTGCCGTTCAATATGGCGGCGGAGATCGGCACGCAGAAGGTCATCACGGAGCACGCGACCGTCGGGCTTGTCGTCACAACGGACGGCTCCGTGACCGATATCCCGCGCAGCGAATATGCCGCCGCAGAGGAGCGCGTGATCTCCGAATTGCAGGCGCTCGGCAAGCCGTTCGTGATCCTGCTCAACTGCGTGACGCCGGAATCTGCCGAAGCGCAGGCGCTTGCAAAGGAAATGGAGGCGCAGTATCATGCGCCGGTGATCGCGGTCAGCTGTCTGTCACTCGATGAAGAAACGATCCGCACGATCCTCTCGCGCCTGCTGGATATGTTCCCGATCCGCGAGATCAGCGTCGAAACGGCCGGATGGCTTCCCGCGCTCCGCAGCGGTCACTGGCTGAAATCGGCGGTGTTCGATGCCGTGCGGCAGGCGGCGCAGGGGCTTGCGGTCATGCAGGATGTCCGCGCCCTGCCGGAGCAGCTCCGCGAATGCGAATATATACAGGAATGCGCCGTCCGGCAGATCGAACTCGGCACGGGCAATGTCATTCTGCGGCTCGCGCTGGATCCGGCACTGTTCTACCGTGTGCTGGGCGAGGAAACGGGCATCGAGATCCAGGGCGAAAACGAGCTGTTTCCGGTGCTGCTGGAGCTGGCGCAGATCCGGCGGGAATATGAGCGCGTGCGGCCGGCGCTGGAGGAGGCCGAGGCGACCGGCTACGGCATCATCATGCCGGAAGCGGAGGAGCTGACGCTCGAAGAACCGGAGATGATCCGGCAGGGCGGGCGGTACGGTGTGCGGCTGCGCGCTTCGGCACCGTCGCTGCATATCATGAAGGCCGGCATCCAGACGACCGTCAGCCCGATCGTCGGCAGCGAGAAGCAGAGCGAGGAGCTTGTACTGTATCTGCTCCGCGAATTCGAGGAGAATCCCGCGCAGATCTGGGAATCCAATATCTTCGG
>DGSY01000162.1 GCA_002394125.1 Ruminococcus sp. UBA4350 | reverse complement strand
GCATCCGGATGCAGCAGAAATACCTTGTAACACAATCGCCGCAGAGACACCGGACTGCTCTGCACGGCATTCGGCTCGGCTGCAAATCTCCGCATCAGTACAGCGTCCAGTTCATCCATAGAAAAATCCGCTTCCCGCCGCACACGCTGTCCGCGCCGGACATATTCAACCAGCGGCATCGCCTGAACGATTTCGGTGCAGGATTGGATCCGCATGAGCTGCTCCGGCAGCAGTTTCATTGCTGTCAGGCGGATCGCAGGAACCCAGTCATTCATACGCATCAGAATATACGGCAGGACACCGCGCTCATTTGCCAGCAGTTTCAGGCATTGTTCGCGGAAATAGCCGTTCGGATGCGCAGAGCCGCAGATCAGCAGCGCACGACAGCCGTCCGGTGAACACGCCTGTTTCCATGCATCTGTATCTGCATCGGCAATATACTCGTAATATCCGTGCATAAGGTTTGCGACAAAAAACGCATCCTTTCCATCGATCAGCGTTTCAGCCTCGTGACTGATATACCGGATCTGCTGCGGCGACGGGCTGCAAAACAGCGCAGAATACAGCATCGGGAAATAATAGCGGCGGTGCTGCGCGTTCTCTTTGATCCCTCGCAGATATTGCCCGATCATGTGCTGCGCACGGTTCGGTTTCTTTGGTATTCGGTTGAAAAACATGGTGAATCCCTTTCTGTTCAATCACTGTTTTCTCAAGTATACCATACCGTTCATCGTTTGTCAAACCATATAAAGACCACTGTTCTGTTTTTTATGCTGTCGGGGTTGAATGTGCCTCTCCTGCCGGTCTCCTCTGTCATTCGGTCGCTCACCGTGCATAATACAGTATACCACCGGTTCACTTGAAATTTCCGAAGAAGTATGCTAGGGCGTGTTGACACTATAATAATATGCTGATTTTTTCGCAATCCGCAGAGCGTTTCGGTCATTCTGAATACGCTGTTCTATAACGCGATCTTCCTTGCGGCGGGGATCATCATTCCGGTTCTGCCGGCGATCATCCTTGCAGAAGTACACTCCAAAAAAACCCAGGGATTTGTGCAGATGACGCTGGTTCTGCCGTATTTCATCTCGTGGGTCATTGACGGCTACTGCATCTACGGCTTCCTCTCGACGGATACAGGCGTCAAGAGGGCTAGCTTTTTGAGTATCTGGAGAACGGCACAGTCCTCCGAACGGATACCGGACGCGAGCTTTTCATATCTACGCTGTTCACGACCGGTTCCGTTATCAATGCATCCGTGGTATCCGTCAGCGAGGATTTTCTCGCCGATCCTGAACAATGGGAAAAGGTCTACGCCGGATACAAGGAATACGGCATCTGGCGCCGCACAAACGGCTTCGTTTACGATCAGACGCGCAAGGAGGATATCATCGCGGCAACAAAATAACAACAGCAGAAAAAACACGGCGGAGCATTCAGCGCTTCGCCGTGCTTTTCTGTATTCATTTGAGAGGAGCGGGAAATTTACCGCTTATGCGCCGGATCCAGCGCTTCACGCAGTCCGTCTGAGATCAGGTTGCAGGCGATCATCAGCAGAACCAGAATGATGACCGGCGGCACCAGCTTATAGGGATGCAGCAGGCAGTTGTCAAAGCCGGAGGAGATCAGACTGCCGAGCGAGCAGCTGCCCATCGGAAGTCCCAGTCCGACAAAGCTCAGGAAGGTCTCCATGAAGATCGCAGACGGGATATTGACCATCGCCTGTGTCAGCAGCGAGCCGAATATATTCGGGAGGATCTCCTTGTAGATGATGTAGAATTTTCCGGCGCCCTGCGTGCGGGCAGCGAGGATGTATTCCTGATCCTTGACCCGCAGCGTATGTGTCCGCGCTATGATGCTCATATCCATCCAGCCCGTTATCATCAGCGCGAGAATGATCGTTCCGACACCGGGCTTCAGCACCAGCATCATCAATGTGACCACGACCAGCGACGGGATACTGCCCGCGATCTCGACGATGCGCTGCATGATCATATCGGCCTTTCCGCCGAAATAGCCGGAGATCATGCCGTAATTGATGCCGATGAGGAAATTGATGACCGTTGCAGCCAGCGCGACCAGCAGCGATACGCGGAGTCCCTGCCAGCAGCGGGAGAACAGGTCGCGGCCGAGATGATCCGTGCCGAACAGATAGCTGACATTCTCCAGCCCCAGCTCCGTATACGAATTGCGGACGGTCGTGCCGCTTGTGAGATAGACCGTTTCCGAGCCGTCTGCGAGCAGCGGGATCTTCGGCGCGAGATTCGCCGCATCAAGATTCTGCGCATCATATCTGTGGCCGGTCAGATAGGGGCCGATGATGCTCAGCAGGATCAGCAGCAGCAGGATCACGACCGCTATGATATTGCGCTTCTTCGAGCAGAATGCCTTGAATGCAGCCCTGCCGCTGCTCTCGCCCGAAAAGACCGTATCGGTCTCCGCTTCCGCATCGCGCTTCACAAACTGAAAATCAGTTTCCGTCGGCGTGTATTTTGTTTGTTCACTCATCTCGCTCACCCCTTTCCGCTGACGCGAATGCGCGGATCAATGATGCCGTAAAGGACATCCAGCAGCAGCCGCGCTGCAATGAAAATAAACGCAAATACGAATGTCAGCGCCAGCACGACATTGTAGTCATTTGCGGTGATTGCTTTCGTCAGTTCATCGCTTTTTTTCAACTCCTCATGGTATGTCTTTCCGGCGACGCCGATCGTCACCGGTATCATCGCAAGAATGCCGACGATACAGCCCGCTGCAATGATGCGTTTGATTACAGGCTTCATTTGCCGTTCCCCCATTTCTTCCATTCCGCATCGGTACACCATACCCTGTGTGACGGATCCTT
>DGSY01000009.1 GCA_002394125.1 Ruminococcus sp. UBA4350 | reverse complement strand
AAAAATCCCCGGTCGGCCACTCCGCGCATTGCACGGTAGTTGACAAATCGGCGGGCGTTATGCTATAATAATAAAGTGTTTGTATCTGCTGAAAAAGCAGTACAATTATAATGCCGGATCACCGACCATGAAAGGCGGATACTATGAAAAATGTAATCATCATCGGCGGCGGGCCTGCCGGACTGACCGCTGCATATGAGCTGCTCCGTGACGGCAGCGGCGAATACCGCGTCACGATCCTTGAGGAAAGCGAAACGCTCGGCGGCATCTCGCAGACCGTCCGCTATCACGGCAACCGCATGGATATCGGCGGACACCGCTTTTTCTCGAAGGATGAGCAGATCATGAAATGGTGGAGCGACCTCATGCCCGTTCAGGGAAAGCCCGCCTATGACGACAAGGTACTCGGCCGGGAAAAGCCGCTTTCGGAAAACGGCCCCGATCCGCAGAAGGAGGATGTTGTCATGCTGGTGCGTGACAGAGTGTCGCGCATCTATTACAAAAAATGCTTCTTCGATTATCCGGTTACAATGAATTTCAATACGATCCGGAATATGGGCCTCCTGACAACACTGCGCGCCGGATTCAGCTATCTGAAATCGGCCATATGCAAGCTGCCGGAGGACAATCTCGAAAATTTCTATATCAACCGCTTCGGCAGAGTGCTGTATTCCATGTTCTTTGAGGGCTATACCGAAAAGCTCTGGGGACGGCATCCGAGCGAGATCGCGGCGGACTGGGGCGCACAGCGCGTCAAGGGACTTTCAATCCTGGCGATCCTCAGGGATATGCTCCGGAAGCTGTTCGGCAGAAAGAACAATGCCAATGCGGAGACCTCACTGATCGAGCAGTTCTGGTATCCGAAATACGGCCCCGGTCAGCTCTGGGAGCTGGTTGGCGAAAAGGTGCAGGAAATGGGCGGAGAGATCCGCTTCGGCTGCAAGGTGCAGAAGCTCCGCACCGCAGACGGAAAAATCACCGGCGTACAATGTCAGACACCGGAGGGCGAAACTGAGATCTCCGGCGATATCTTCATCTCCTCGATGCCGGTCAGAGATCTGGTCGCCGGCATGGACGATGCCGATGAAAATATCCGCCGCATTGCCGACGGCCTCCCTTACCGCGATTTCGTCACGGTTGGCCTGCTCGTGAAAAAGCTCGAACTGAAAAATCAGACCGACAGGCGCACGCTTGCCAATATCGTTCCGGACTGCTGGATCTATGTGCAGGACAAGGGCGTGAAGCTCGGCCGCATCCAGATCTTCAACAACTGGTCGCCCTATATGGTGCAGAAGCCGGAGGATACGGTCTGGATCGGACTGGAATATTTCTGCGATGAGGGCGATGCCTTCTGGAATATGACCGATGAGGAATGCATCGCATTCGCCGTCCGTGAGCTGCGGAAAATGGGTGTGATCCAGAAGGGCGTCTGTCTGGATGCGCACCGCGAAAAGGTTCGCAAGGCATATCCGGCATATTTCGATACATACAGCGAATTCGGTCAGGTCGTCGGATTCCTGAACGGCTATGAGAATCTGTTCTGCGTCGGCCGGAACGGTCAGCACCGCTACAACAATATGGATCACTCCATGCTGACAGCGATCCGTGCGGCGGAGGCGATCAAGGCCGGCAGCACGGATAAATCCGGCATCTGGGATGTCAATACGGAAAAGAAATATCACGAATCAAAATGACCGGAGGACAGCAGATCATGCAAACAATACTCTGTGATCTGGTGATACCTGCTGCCGCCGGTGCTGTATCGGCCGGTGCTGCGGCACTGGCAATGAAACGGGCAAAGCAGGATGCCGCGCCGAAGGATGCAGAAACTCTGCACCGGAAGCACGCTCCGAAGCTGCGCCCGTTTGCAGCACTCGGCGCTGCGGCATTGCTCCAGATTTTGTTTTTCCTGCTGCTAGACGGCCTGCTCGCGCTGTTTGCCGTCAGGGCGCCGTATGCGGGAATGCAGTCCGGCATAAGCGTGACGGCGCGCATCGTCACGGCGCTGCTCTGCGATGCGGCGATCCTCGCGGGATTCTTTGCGGAAAGCCTGCCGCTGCGGAAATTCCTCCGGCGGAGCGCTGCGGCTGCGGCCGTTCTGCTGCTGGCGGAATGCTTTGTGTTCAACGGCAAATCCCTGACAAAAGCGCCGCGCTATGAACGGACGCAGGCCGTCAATATCATCGCAAATGCGGAATTTACGAATCTGACCGGCGGTGAGGGACTGATGAAGCTCAGCGGCGGCGATGCCGAGCTGGAATGCCATCCGGAGCAGGATGTCCGCGCGATCTGCTTCATCGCAGAAAAGCGCAATACCAATACGATGCTCCATGCAAAGATCGAGATCAAGGACAGCAATTTCGCCGATGACTGGAAAACGGCAGATGACCGCTGGTTTGCCGGAAACGGCGAGCTCTGCGTGCTGAATCTCGACCCTTATGCTCCGCTCTATGCCGTGAAGCTCTCATTCCCCGGACTGCCGGAAAAGAATGTGACGCTCCTCGAACTGGACGAAGCAAATGCGCAGCCGTTCCGCTTTATGAATATGCGGTATCTGCTTCTGCTGCTGGCGGCGGTCATTGTCATTGCGGTACACTGCTTCTCGCTGCATCGGGTGATATTCAGCGGCCGGCGCCGCTGGCATAAACTGCTCCTGACTGCGGTGATCCTGCTTTGCACGGTTTCACCGCTGCTGTTTCTGCCGTTCTCAAAATCGGAGCCGTACAAGCCGAATGTGATCTATCCGGATGCCGATTCGTATTATCTGACATTCGATGCATTCTGGCACGGACAGGTGCATCTGCGCGTCCCGGTCGATGAAACGCTTTCCGCCATGCCGGAGGAGCAGGTCTATGATGCCTCGCTCCGGAACGCTGCGGAGGCCGTATACCGCTGGGATATGGCATTCAGGGACGGGAAATATTATTCCTATTTCGGCGTTGTGCCGGTGCTTGTACTGTACTTCCCGTATTATTGGATCACCGGCAGGCCGCCGCTGCTGGAAAACGCGACAATCTTCTTTGCGGTAATCGCAGCCGCACTGACCTGCTTTGCACTGCTGGCTGCGGTGCAGCTGCTTGTCCGGAAGCCGAATCTGCTGATGCTCTGCATGAGCCTGCCGGCGGCGGTCGCTGCGGAGGGCATATTCTACTGCGTCCATGCAAGAGCGGTCTATGTTCTGCCGGTCGCATCGGGCATCTGCTTTCTGATGCTCTGTCTCTGGCTGGCACTGCTTGCCGTCCGGACGAAAACGAAATGGAAAGCATATCTCGAATACGGATTCAGCGGGCTGGCGCTCGGACTCTGCGCCGGATCCCGCCCGACACTTGCGATCTCAGCGGCAGTTCTGATCCCGCTGTTCCTCGGTATCCTGCGCAGCAGAAAGCGCACACGCGCCGACAAGCTGCTCTGCACTGCCGCATTTGCGCTGCCGCTCCTTGCCGCCGTCGCCGGACTGCTTTTCTATAATTATCTGCGCTTCGGCTCGCCGCTGGATTTCGGCACGGAATATCAGCTCACCGTCAGCAATATCCATGCAAACAAACTCCGGCTCTATGCGATCCCCGATGCGGTCTATCACTATCTGCTTCAGCCGATGATGCTGCACTTAAGCTACCCGTTCGTGACGCTGACCGCAGAGCCGATCGGCCAGTATGAGCGCTATCGCTTTGCCTATCTGAATTGCGGCGTATTTGCCGTACCGTTCTTTGCAGCGGCATTGATCCTGCTGCGGACGTCGCTCTCCGGCAGCCATGCAAAAACACCGTTCCGGCGCGTGACTGCGCTCCAGAAGCGTGCATTTCTCCTGACCGGATTCGCGGTGATCTGCATTGTCGGCTGGATGGATTTCTGTCTCGCCGGAAGCGGGATGCAGTATGTGTTCGATCTGACGCCGGTCATGAGCATCTGCGCTGCGGTCATTCTCATGACTGCGGCGGATCCGGAATGCCGTCTGCGTTACCGGCTCAGCGCTGCCGCCTGCATCCTGACCGTATGTGTCATTGCACTGCTGCTGATCGGCAACCGCGACAGCGCACTGCACAGGAATTTCCCGCTGCTCTATGAAGAAGCAGAATCCATGCTCGCCTTCTGGCACTAAGGGGGATCGCCTATGAACGCTGCTCTGAAAGAGGTGCTGACGCTCTGCAAAAACGGTCAGTGGAAAAAGCTGTTCGCCGGTGAAACAGACAATACGCTCATCCAGTTTTTTCGCTACTGCTTTGTCGGCGGACTCGCATTTCTGGTTGATTTCGCCGTATCGTGGCTGCTGTTCCGGTTTGCATTCGATGAAACGGCCTCGCTTGCGTGGCTGGCAAATTCGATCTCGTTCATTGCAGGACTGGCGGTCAATTATGTCCTCAGCACCTGCTGGATCTTCCGCAGATCCAATGTGAAAAGCAAGCTCGCGGAATTCCTCAGCTTTGCGGCGATCGGCGCAGTCGGCCTGCTCATCACAGCCGGCATCACGAAGCTCTTTGAGCATTGGCTGAGCGGCTCCGCGCCGCATCTGTTCCAGATCATAGCAAAGCTCACGGCAACTGCCGTTTCCTTTCTCTGGAATTTCTTTGCGCGAAAGCTCCTGCTCTACAGCAAAAAAAATGATCCGGAATCCGGATCATAACATTATCAGAAAAGGCGCAGTCTGTCACGAAATCAGACGGCGGTCGGCATTGCCGACCGCCGTTTCCCTTTGGCACGGTTTCGCGGAGCATATCAGATTTGTCGCTGTTACGGCGCTGGCCGCGCCTGTTTTACGGTCTGGCTTTCATTCTGCTTTTCTTCGCGTTCGGAGAACTTTAGGAAATGGCTGCGGCACTGCCGCCGGGGGCTCCCCGCCCGGCGGTTACCACATGGTTTCGGATTCGTCGTCCTCCTCGTAGCGGGATTCCGTCATATCCCAGAGGAAACGCTGAACCTCCTCCTTGAGCTTGATGCCGCGGTTTCGCGTTTCCGCGGAAAGTACATTCATATCCTCATAAACATTGTCCATGTCGCGTGAGAGGACATCCACATTCTTTTGCAGCTCGGCAGTCTGCTCATTCAGTGCAGCCGTACCGGTCTCCAGCGCGCCGACACGCTCCGCAAGCAGATTTGCCTGCTCCTGAAGCTTTGCGGCCTCCGCGATCATGGATTCCTGCCGCTCCAGTACGGCACGCTGTTCCTTGTGCAGCGCTTCAAATGCCGCCACCGTTTTATGCAGCAGCGCCGATGTCTGCTCCTGCTGAACAGTGAGCTTTCCGATTGTCTTTTCCAGCTCCTCGGTCTGGGTTTCCAGCTCAGAGAGCCGCAGCGATTCTGCATCCACAGTGATCCGCCTCCTGCCTGCATTTTTTATGTATCTTCATTATACTCCGATTCACGGGAGATGTCAAGTGAGAAAATAAAAGAGAATATGCCGCAGCTTTTCCTTTGCGCCTGTCATGGATCTGTGAACTGTCGAGACCGCCACGCCGTACCGCGCAGCGATCTCCCGCAGACGGAGCTTCTCCTTATAATAGCAGTGCAGATATTTCCGCTGTGTCGGCGTCAGCTCATGCTCCCATGCCAGACGAAAGGCGCGGAGCAATATCTGATGCTGATCCGGCTCTGTGCCGCGGACAGCCTGTTCGGTCTCCTCGGTCAGCAGCCGGAGCATCTGCTTATCAAAATCAAGCGTGTATTCGCTGACGCGTGACCGCTTCGGCTTTCTGTTCATTGCACCTCCTGTTCCGCGTAGATGCGCACCTCCCGCATGACCTCCGCAAGCTCATAGTATTCCGTCCGGAGCAGCTCGATCCGTTCCTCCAGCTCCTTCTGCTTTCTGGCGGATGCAGCGGTGCCCTGCTTCTGCTCCGCTGCTGCACGGAGCAGCACCGTGAGAGCAGCCCTGCGCAGACGGAGCTTTTCTGCGGCCTGCTCATAGCTGCGGAGCATCGCGGTATAGGGCTTTGTCTGCACCCATGCTTCATGTGTATTCTGTTCCATATTATCATACCTCCTGTTCTGTTCACTGATAAAAGAACAAATGTTCTATTTCTATTGTAACAGAAAAATCCGGATCTGTCAAGCGCAAAATCTGACTATGCGCAGCTTCCTGCACATAAATTGCGCAGATGTTCAGATTCGGACAAACTGCGCTGTCCGCGGAGAATGTGCAATTTTACAGGAAACAGGCGGATTTGAACCAGAAATCTGTATGTGATATACAAACAGAAAGAAAATCGCAATTTTTGAAAAATTTCCCGTCAAGTTCGCAAAAATCAACCTAGACTTTCAACAATATTTGTGATAATATTGAGGTACAGAGGGAACGTACAGCCCGACTGTACGGAAGAAGCACCTTTTTACAGAAAAAATGGAGGGGTAAACATGAAGAAGACAAGGCTTTTCGGTTTGTGTATGGCCGCTGTGATGAGTTTGACAGCGATGCCGTTCACAGTCAGCGCAGCAGACGCGAATGTCGGCGATGTCCTGCGTGTCGGCAACGGTCAGAACCAGTACAAGGGCAACTGCGACGGTTACAGCTATGAAATCTGGCTGGATAACACCGGCGGCAGCGGCTCCATGACACTTGGCAAGGGCGCAACCTTCAAGGCAGAGTGGAGCGCTTCGGTCGGACGCGGCAACTATCTTGCACGCCGCGGTCTTTCTTTCGGTTCAAACAAGAAGGCGACCGACTACGAGTACATCGGCATGGACTACGAGGCAAGCTACCAGCAGACCGGCAGTATGCAGGGCAACTCCCGCCTCTGCGTTTACGGCTGGTTCCAGAATCAGGGCGCAGCAGGCAATCCGCCTCTCGTTGAGTATTACATCATCGAGGACTGGATCGACTGGTGTCCGGACGCACAGGGCAAGATAGTCACCATCGACAATGCGCAGTACAAGATCTTCAAGATGCATCACGACGGCCCGTCTATCAATCCGGGTGTCAACAGCTTTGAGCAGTATTTCAGCGTTCGTCAGTCCAAGAGAAAGTCCGGCCACATCACTGTTTCCGATCACTTCAAGGCATGGGCAAACGAAGGCTGGGGAATCGGCAATCTTTATGAAGTTGCACTGAATGCAGAGGGCTATCAGAGCAGCGGCACTGCAAATGTAACCAAGCTGGATGTTTACACGAGAAAGCCGGATCCGACCCCCGGCACTGATCCCGGCACCGATCCCGATCCGCAACCGACACAGGACGATGTCCAGTTCACGGCTCCGAGCGGCAGCGGCAGCGGCATCTCGGATGACTTCGAGGGCAGCGGCACCGACTGGACATCCAGAGGCAACAGCCTGAAATACGGCTTCACCGATGCTCTGGCACACGGCGGCAAGAAGTCCCTGTATGTCACCGGCAGAACCGATTACTGGAACGGCTTTACCGCCTCCGGCTCTGAGCTGAAGGCAGGCGGCTCCTACAGCATCGAAGCTTACACCGCATACAAGAACGACAGCGCTTCCTCCAAGGACTTCACGCTCGGCGTGCAGTACAATAACGGCGGCGACACCACCTATGACAACCTCGTGACCGAGTCCGCATCCAGCGGCAAGTGGGCAAAGCTCGCTTCTGACTTCACGATCCCGTCCGGCGCAACCGACATTCAGCTCTATGTCCAGTGCGGCAAAGAGAATGAGTCGAATCTCGTTCCGTTCTTCCTCGACGATGTGAAGCTGACCGCAAAGGGTTCTTCCTCGTCCGATCCGGATCCCGATGATCCGTCGGTTACCCCGACTCCGGGACCGTCCGGCAGCTCCGGCCACCAGAACAACGATTACACCTATGACGCAAACGGCGACGGCTTCAAGGATAAGATGGGCCCGTACTTCCGTCTGGGCACCTGCGTGAACCAGTGGGATATCCAGAAGTCTGATGTTCAGGCATTCATCAAGAAGAACTTCAACTCCATCACCTGCGAAAACGAACTCAAGCCGTCCGAGATCTGCGATCAGAGCAAATCCTCCGGCGACAACATCGCAATCAACCTCAGCAAGGCAGCTCCGATCCTCAAGTTCTGCGAAGACAACGGCATCGGAATGCGCGGCCACACCTTCGTATGGTACTCTCAGACTCCGGAATGGATCTTCAAGGAAAACTTCAATGACGGCGGCGCATATGTCTCTCCGGATCGCATGAACAAGCGCCTTGAGAGCATGATCAAGAACACCTTCGCAGCGATCAAGCAGCAGTATCCGAAGCTCAAGCTCTATGCTTATGATGTCTGCAACGAGCTGTTCCTCAACAACGGCGGCGGTATGCGTCCGGCAGGCAGCCCGCAGGGCGGCGGCTCCTACTGGGTGAAGTGCTACGGCGATGACAGCTTCGTCATCAACGCATTCAAGTACGCAAGACAGTATGCACCGGAAGGCTGCAAGCTCTACCTGAACGACTACAACGAGTACATCGACGCAAAGCGCGACGACCTCTACAACATGGCCAAGAAGATCATGGCGGCAGGCGACTACATCGACGGTATCGGTATGCAGTCTCACCTCGCAGCAAACTATCCGAGCGCATCTCTCTACAAGCAGGCAGTTGAAAAGTTCATCTCCCTCGGCCTCGATGTTCAGATCACCGAGCTCGATATCACCCAGCATAATGATCCGACCGGTCAGGCACAGCTCTATCAGGATGTCTTCAAGATCGCTATGACCAACGCTGACAAGATCTCCTCCGTGACGCTGTGGGGCTGGTGCGACAGCGCAAGCTGGCGCAAGAACGAGGACGGCGGTTCTCCGCTTCCGTTCGACTCCAACAAGAACCCGAAGTCCTTCTACGGCAACATCATCGACCTGACCAAGACCATCAAGGCTCCGGTTCCGGCAGCCGCAGAGACCACCACGACCACTGTGACCACCACGACAACAACCACCACAACGACCACGACCACCACCACTACTACAACGGCTCCGGAGACTGCAAAGGTAAGCTTGCTCGGTGACGTTGACTGCAACGGCATTATTGATGTTTCTGACGTCGTTCTGCTCGCAAGATACGCCAGTGAGGATGGCACAGCAGTTGTTTCCCAGGTCGGCAAGCTCAATGCAGATGCCAACAAGAACGGCAAGCCCGACATGGATGACGGCGCACTGATTCTCCAGCACGTTGCAAAAATCAAGTTACTCGGCTAAGCATAAATCAAGCATTCTGACGCAGCACATTCGCAGCATTGTCAAAGTATCATAACCATATAGATCGGGGCACAGCCAAACGGCTGTGCCCCGGTTGCTTTGTACGGTGTAACGGTACAAAAAGAATCCCCGCAGTCACAAGCGCGTGACTGCGGGGATTGTCGGCAGGGCCGACAGCCGTTTCCCTACGGCATAGTTTCGCGGAGCATATCAGATTTGTCGCTGTTACGGCACTGGTCGTGCCTATTGTTTGGTCTGGCTTTCACCCCATACTGCCTCCATACGCTTCCGGTGATGTCATCCAAAGTTTAGGTCAAGCCTTTTCAAAGGCTTGCAGGTCGAGGGCAGAGCCCTCGTCGCTCTCCGCAGAGAGCGAAACTCCCCTAGCGTTCAAGAGCCCGCGGGCTTGGGTGCCTGCGATAGAGGCACCCATTAAAGAATAGTATCCGCGAAGCGGATTCCTTTTTTTTCACAGCGAGACAAACTCCGGTTTGTCAATTATGCGCCGATCTTGCGGAATTTGGCGTAGCGGTGTTCGAGCAGCGCTTCCGGAGACAGCGCACTGAGCTTCTGGATTTCCTCCAGCAGAACTGTCTTCAGCTCTGAGCAGATCTCGCGGTCGGTCTTGCCGGATTCCGGGATCAGCTTCTCAATCACATCAAATTGCAGCAGGTCATAGGAGGTCAGGCGCAGATGCTCCGCGGCCTCCGGTGCCTTTGCGGAATCCTTCCAGAGAATGCTCGCGCAGCCCTCCGGCGAAATGACCGAATATACGGCATTTTCCAGCATGATCGCGGTATCGCAGACACCGAGTGCCAGCGCACCGCCGCTGCCGCCTTCGCCGACAACGACCGAAATGATCGGCGTCTTCATGCCCATCATTTCATAAAGATTTTCCGCGATCGCAAGCCCCTGTCCGCGCTCCTCGGCTTCGATGCCGCAGTATGCGCCGGAGCTGCCGATAAAGCAGATAATCGGACGGCGGAATTTCTCTGCCTCCTTCATCAGACGGAGCGCCTTGCGGTAGCCCTCCGGTTCAGGGCAGCCGAAATTGCGCTTCATACGCTCCTCGATCGTATCGCCGCGCTCCATCGCGATGACCGTCACCGGAATGCGGTTCAGCGTACCGATACCGGCCACGATCGCCGCATCATCCCCGAAACGGCGGTCGCCGTGCAGCTCGACAAAATCGTCGATCATATGCTCAATATAATAGGAACCCATCGGGCGCTTGCCGTTTCGTGCAGCCTGTACGCGCTCGTATGCGGTTTTGGTTTCTGCCATGCGGGATCCCGCCTTTCTCTCGTTTCATATTCTGCGCATGAACACGCTGCGCAGTGTATCATTCACTCGTTTTCCTGTTCCGGTTTATTTCGCCTGATGCAGCTTCAGCAGCTTCGCAAGCGTATAGGTCATGCGCGGACGCTCCTCGATGAGATCGACAAAGCCGTGCTCCAGCTGGAATTCCGCACGCTGGAAGCCTGCCGGCAGCTTTTCGCCGGTCGTCTGCTCAATGACGCGCTGTCCGGCAAAACCGATCAGCGCCTTCGGCTCCGCAATGATGATATCACCCTGCATTGCGAAGCTCGCGGTGATGCCGCCGGTGGTCGGATCGGTCAGGACGGCGATATAAAGCAGTCCCGCCTCCGAATGCCGCTTGACCGCGCCGGAGACCTTTGCCATCTGCATGAGGGAGAAGATGCCCTCCTGCATTCTCGCGCCGCCGGAGGTGATGAAGCCGATGACCGGCAGGTGCAGCTCGGTCGATTTCTCGATGATACGCGTGATCTTTTCGCCGACGACGGTTCCCATGCTGCCCATCATGAATGCGGAATCCATAACGAAAATGCCGCAGTCCATGCCGCTGATCTGTGCGGTGCCGCAGACAACGCCTTCATTCAGGCCGCTGGCCTTTTCCGCCTTGTCGAGCTTCTGCGAATAATCGGGAAACTTGATTGGATCCTTTGAGCGCAGCTTTTTGTCGATTTCCTGAAAGCTGCCGGGATCGACCGTCGCATCCAGCCGCTCGACGGCGCGCATCCGGAAATAGGTGCCGCATTCGGGGCAGATGCAGTGATTCGCAATATAATCCGAATAGGGGATCTCCGTTCCGCATTTCTTGCAGGTGCGCGGCGGCTGTTCGTCCGTGCCGGTGATCGCCTGAATAATGTTCCTGAATGTGCTCATGCTTCATTCTCCTTTTTCGGCTGGATGACGAACGAAAATTCCGCACTGACGCAGAGCTTTCCGTCCACATAGCCTTCGCCCTTTGCCCAGTAGAACGGGCCGCGGTTCTTGGTGATCTCGCAGACGGTCTCAAAGAGATCGCCCGGATGGACGGGATTGCGGAATTTGACCTTGTCGATGCCGGTGAACAGCGTCAGCGGCTGGGAGCCGTCGGGCTGCTGCTCCATGCAGACACAGACGGACTGTCCCATGATCTCGCAGAGAATCACGCCCGGCACGACCGGATGTCCCGGAAAATGTCCGTCGAGGAACCATTCCTCACCGGTGATCTTTTTTTTGCCGTGCGCCTTGCCGTCAATGACCTCTGCTTCATCGAGCAGAAGCATACTGTTCCGGTGGGGGAGCAGTGTCATCAGTTCTTCACGGTTCATGCTTTGCCTCCAAGAAATGTTTTTCTGTATCTGCGCTTTCAGATTCCTGCGAATGCGATGCAGGCATTGTGGCCGCCGAAGCCGAGCGAGGTCGAAAGTGCAAGCGAAACCGTCGTTTCGAGCGCGGTATTCGGCGTGATCTGCAGATCGCATTCCGGATCCGCTTCCTTGTAATTGATCGTCGGCGGGACGATGTTATTCTCCAGCGCCTTGACTGCGGCGATCGCTTCGATTGCGCCCGCTGCGCCGAGCAGGTGGCCGGTCATGGACTTCGTCGAGCTGACGTGGATCTGATAAGCTTTTTCTTCGCCGAATGCCTTCTTGATCGCAGCGGTCTCGGTCTTATCGTTCAGCGGGGTGCTGGTGCCGTGTGCATTCAGATAGATCTCATCTGCCGGATATTCCTTGCCGACTTCCTTCAGGCAGTCTGCGATCGCCTTCGAGGAGGCGACTGCTTCGCTGTCCGGCGCGGTCACATGGTATGCGTCACAGGTGCTGCCGTAGCCGACGACCTCTGCATAGATTTTAGCGCCTCTGGCGACGGCGTGCTCATATTCTTCGAGGATCAGCGCACCGGCGCCCTCGCCCATGACAAAACCGCTGCGGCGCTTGTCAAACGGGATCGAAGCGCAGTCCTTGTCCGTGCTGTCGGTCAGTGCCTGGCAGTTGATGAAGCCCGCCATCGAGAGCGGATGAATGACCGCATCCACGCCGCCTGCGACGATCGCATCGGCATAGCCGTGACGGATCGTGCGGAGCGCTTCACCGATCGCATTCGTACCGGTCGCGCAGGCCGTTGTCACTTCGAGGCAGGGACCCTGTGCATGAAGCTGAATTGCGATCATGCCTGCCGCCATATTCGAGATCATCTTCGTAATGAAAAACGGCGAAACACGCTGCGGGCCGCGGTTCAGGAAGGTATTATGCTCATTGACAAAGGTCTCGAAGCCGCCGATGCCGGAGCCGAAATACACGCCGAAGCGGTCATCCGCGATCTGTCCTTTGATGCCGGAATCCTCTGCCGCCTGCAATGCCGCCGCGAGCGCATACTGCTGGAAGCGGTCGGTCTGGCGGACGGTCTTTGCATCAAGATACTGCTTCGGATCGAAGTTTTTCACCTCGCCGGCGAGCTTCGCCTTGAGGTCGGCTGTGTCGAATCTTGTGATAAAATCAATGCCGTTTCTGCCGGCTTTCAGACCGTCCCAGTATTCCGCGACGGTATTGCCGAGCGGCGTGACCGCGCCGAGGCCGGTCACAACAACTCTTCTGTTCGCCATATATTCCTCCGCTTACGAAATTGCCAGTCCGCCGTCAATGCGGATGACGGTTCCGGTGATATAGTCCGATTCCGGAGAAGCAAGGAATGCCGCCAGATTTGCGACATCCTCCGGCTGTCCGGCTCTGCCCGCCGGAATGGACTTCAGATAATTTTCAGTCGCTTCGTCGCTGATTGCCTTTGTCATATCTGTGGCAATGAAGCCCGGTGCGATCGCATTGCAGGTCACGCCGCGGGAGGCCAGCTCACGCGCCGTCACCTTGGTCAGCGCCATGACGCCCGCTTTGGAGGCGGCGTAATTCGCCTGACCTGCCGTGCCGAGCAGTCCGGAGACCGAACCGAGATTGATGATCTTGCCGTATCTCTGTTTCATGAATGTGCGGACGCAGGCCTGCGTCATATTGAAGGTACCCTTGAGATTGGTATTGACGACCGCATCAAAATCGGCTTCCTTCATGCCGAGGATCAGCGCATCGCGGGTGATGCCCGCATTGTTGACGAGGATCGTCACATTGCCGAGATCCGCGAGCACCTGCTTGACGACCGCCTTGCACTGCTCCGCATCACTGACATTGCAGGCATAGGCCTTTGCCTTGACGCCGTATGCGGCGGCCAGCTCCGTTTCAAGCGTCTGTGCCTGCTCCGTGACCGTCAGATCGACGATCGCGATATCCGCGCCGAGGGATGCGAGCTTTCTGCAAATTGCGGCACCGATGCCGCGCGCGCCGCCGGTCACGAGCGCTGTCTTTCCGTTCAGCATTCGCCCAGCACCGCCTTTCTTGTTTCTTCGAGATCCTCCGCCGAATCGACATTCAGGATCCGAACATCGCGGGAGATCTTCTTCACAAGGCCGCTGAGCGTCATGCCCGCGCCGACTTCAATGAAGGTATCAAAGCCGTCCGCGATCAGATTTTCGATTGTCTCCTGCCAGCGGACGGGGCTGCACATCTGCTGCTGCAATGTATCGCGCATTTTCGCAGCATCGCTCTCATAGGGCTGTGCAGTGAGATTTGCATAGACCGGGATTTTCGTGCTGTTGAAATCATGCGCTGCCAGCACCTTGCCGAACTGCGCGGAGGCGTCCTGCATGAACGGCGAATGGAATGCCGCACTGACCTTCAGCGGGATGCATCTGCCGCCCAGCTCCTTGATCTTCGCGGTGAATGCCGGCATACTGCTGCTCAGGCCGGAAACAACGGTCTGGCCGGGGCAGTTGAAGTTGACAGCATAGAGCTGCTCAAATTCTGCGGCAGCATCGGAAACGGTCTTTGCATCGAGCTTGACGACCGCGCACATCGCGGTGTCAGCGGCATCGCCGGCGGTCTGCATGAGTCTGCCGCGCTCGGTGACGATGCGGAAGCCGTCTGCATCGGAATAAGCACCTGCGAATGCGAGTGCCGCGACCTCGCCGAGCGAGAATCCGGCGGCAGCATCGGCATGGATGCCGGCCTCCTCCAGCGCGCGTGCCGCTGCCAGATCGACCAGATACAGGCAGGGCTGTGTATTCTCTGTGCGCTTCAGCTCCTCATCCGTGCCGGAGAAGGACTGCGCCTGTGTGCCGGGGCGGAGCTGCTCCGCCGCATCATAGAGCTGCTTTGCCGCTGCGGACTGTGCATACAGCGTCTGTCCCATGCCGCTGTACTGCGCGCCCTGACCGGCAAAAAGAAATGCGATCTTTCCCATTTGAAGAACTCCTTCGTTCAGAAAGTTTCACCGAGCAGCTTCCCTGCTTCGGCCATGATCTCAGCGACCATTTCCGCAGCGGGCTGCTCTTTATTGACGAGACCGGAGATCTGTCCGGCGAGGAAGCAGCCACGCTTCGGATCGCCCTCCGCAACGGCGGCGCGGAGCGTTCCGACGGCCATTGCCTCCAGATCCTCATCGGAGATATCGGTATATTCGACCTTTGCATATGCGCGTGAAAACGCGGATTTCAGTGAGCGGACGGGGTGCCCGAGCCGCTTGCCGGTCACGATTGTGGAGGTATCCTTCGCCTTCAGCAGACGCGCCTTATATTCCGGATGGACACAGCATTCTTCGGCCGCAAGGAAGCGCGTGCCGATCTGCACGCCGCAGGCACCGAGCATGATCGCTGCGGCAAAGCCTCTGCCGTCCGCGATGCCGCCCGCCGCGATGACGGGAATGCTGACCGCGTCGCAGACCTGCGGGACCAGTGCCATTGTGGTCATTTCACCGACATGGCCGCCGGATTCGGTACCCTCCGCGACAACGGCATCCGCACCGGATTTCTCCATGAGCTGTGCCATTGCAGCGGTCGAGATGACCGGAATGACCTTGATGCCGGCCTCCCGCCACATCGGGATATATTCGGCCGGAGAGCCTGCGCCGGTGGTCACGACCGCGACCTTTTTCGCCGCCGCAAGCTCAGCGATTTCCTTTATATTATTGCCGCGCAGCATGATGTTCAGGCCGAAGGGCTTGTCGGTCAGTGCGCGGGTTTCGTCGATCATAGCTGCGACCTTTTCGGGATCACCGCTCGCCGCGGAAAGGATGCCCAGTCCGCCGGCATTGGAGACCGCTGCTGCAAGGCGTGCATCGGAGATATGTGCCATGCCGCCCTGCATCAGCGGATAACGGGCACCCAGCAGATCGCAGAGGATTGCTGTCTGCTCCATGGGATCAGCCCTGCTTGCTGTCAACGTAAGCGATCAGCTCTTTGACAGACTTGCCTGCTTCCTGCGGGTTGATCTCGACGCCCAGTTCGTCCTCCATCTCCATCATGATCTCGACAGCTTCGAGGGAATCGACGCCGAGCTCTGCGAAGGTGGTTTCCTCGGTGATCTCAGACGGATCCATTTCGAGGTGGTCTGCAAGGACCTTGATGATCTTTTCGCTGTTCATAGTTTGGTTCCTCCATTATGAATTTTGCAGATGCAATTTATATCAGATAAGCCGCCGGCTTATTGATAACGATGATATTACCAGCGCAGCAGGCAGGCGCCGCTGGAAAGGCCGCCGCCGAATGCGCAGAGGACGATGAGATCGCCCTTTTTGAGTTTGCCGCTCCGGACAAGTCCGTCAAAGGAGATCGGAACGCTTGCGGATGAGGTATTGCCGATCTTCTCAATATTGACGATGAATTTCTCCATCGGCACACCGAGCCGCCGCGCCGCGAGGTCGATGATGCGGATATTCGCCTGATGCGGAACGATATAGTCGATCTGCTCCGGCGAGATGCCGGCTTGTTCGCAGATCAGCTTAATATCGCCGACGATCTGCTTGACGGCAAATTTGAATGTCTCCTGCCCGCTCATGTGAACGGCAAGCGGCTCGACATCCTTTTCATAGAACGGCGAATTGCCCTTGCCGAGCGGGATCGAAAGCACGGAATCATTGCCCGATGTAAAGAGATGCGAGGCCAGATAGCTCTCGCCGGGTGCGACGACAGCGGCGCCGGCACCGTCACCGAAAATGACGCAGGTGCTACGGTCTGTCCAGTCGAGGATGCGGCTGAGACGCTCCGCGCCCAGCACGAGCGCATACCGAATCCCGCCTCTTGCGATGAATGCCGCGGCGGTATCGAGCGCGAACATAAAGCCGCTGCAAGCGGAATTGACATCGAATGCGGGGCAGCTTGCGCCGATCGCATTCTGGATCGCTGCCGAGAGCGACGGGCAGCCGTAATCGGCGGAGACCGTCGCACCGACGATCAGTCCGAGCTGATCCGCGGTGATGCCTGCCGCTTCGAGCGCACGCTGTGCCGCGATCGCGCCCATTTCCGCAGCCGACTCATGTACGGAAACATGACGCTCCCGCACGCCGACGCGCTGCGTGATCCATTCGTCCGAGGTCTCGACCATTTTGGAAAGGTCATCGTTTGTCACGATCTTTTCCGGCACATAGGAACCCGTGCCGAGAATCTGAATACTCATTCCGCGATCTCCATTCGTAATATAATCAGTCTCTGCCGGCGACAACGCCGTTCAGGAGACAGTTGAAGCCGAAGGTGAAGTAATGCACGGCTTCCTCTTTGGTAAGCTGACGGGAAACGGCATCGGCATAATAGCCTCTGCAAAAGCACCAGATCGCATAGCAGAGCGCGTCCGCATCGACCTGCTTTGCGAAGCCCTGCTCCAGCGCATACCGGTAATATTTTTTGATCTTATCGTACCACCAGCGGCGGTTTTCCTCGGTGAGGGAGTCATGCTCAAAGACATAGCGCCGGAACTGCATCTTGACATCGTAGGTCTGCATCAGCACGCTGACGGCAGTATCAATGCAGAACCGCTCAAAGCTCTCCCTGTCGTGAAATTCCGGCTTGATATTTTCGCGCATATGCACGATTGCATTGCGGTAGACGATGCGCAGAACCTCGTCGCAGTTCGCGAAGCGGTTATAGAACACGCGGTTTGTCACACCTAACTCAGCGATGATCTTCCGTACTGTGACTTTATGCGCGCCCTCCTCTTCGGCGATGCGGGCGACGATTTCGATGATACGTTCGGAGATTTCGTCCCGGATGCGTGCCGGCTTTGATGATTCGGAATCGGTTGTGGATGCCATGCGATCCGGACTCCTTTCAGTGATGTAGGGGTGTCAGCACACAGTGTGCCAGCACACCATGTGCTATTATAGCACAGAATCGGTGATCTGTCAAGTGAAAGCTGTGTGAAAGGTGCGGGCAGCGGGCAAAAATGGAGAAGTTGCTGAGAAAACATGGGAGAGGTGCAAAGGTTTTCGTTACACTTTTTCCGCTTTTGTATGTTAATATTTTTGCGATAGATCCGGAGACGATCAAAGAGCTGTTTTTCATATAGCCTGAACGGGTGAGGGCTTTGGGTGGCATTTCGCTTTGATTGTTTTGATTTTCGTTTCTGCCGTTCCGCAGGGTGCGAGGGGGAACCACAAGAGAGGGGCGGGCAGTGCCCGCTGCCGTTATGCTAAAGCTGCGGTCGCGCTCATGGCTCCAATCAAACAAATACACGCCGCTGTTTGCGGCTTCTGTGCAGTCACTTCTCCAAGCGATGAGGAGATGTCACTTTACAAAAGCTGCGAACAGCAGCGTGTTCCTGTGTGCTTGGGTATGTGGGCGCGACCGTGCCTTTAGCAAATCGGAGCCGGGCACTGCCCGGTGCCTTTAGCAAATCGGAGCCGGGCACTGCTCGGTGACTTTAGCAAATCGGCTCCGGCACTGCCGGCCGGGGCATCATGAATTACAGATCTGGCAGCCGCACCACGAGAGATAGATCCCGTGCCGCGGGCAGCGCGGATAGCCGTTCAGCGCCGGATCATCCGGCTCCATATCCGCAAGCCAGCTCTCCAGTGCGTGCGGATTGACATCCGCAGGCTGCAACCGGAAGAACGCCTTCCGGAACCAGCGGAGCATCGGCATCAGCGCATCGGAATTCGGCCGGTAATCGAGTTTTTCCCAGCCGGTCTGTTGCGATGCGGCATCGGTCACGGCGACCAGAAACCGCTTATCCGCCGCAAAGCTCTCTGCTGCCCACGGCATTTCCGCAATGCAGAATCCCATCGTGCCGCGCCCGCGCTTGCGGTCATGCTCTGCCAGCCAGACCGTCATACGCTTCTGCGATTCAGTCTCTGCGAGTTCCGAGGCAGCCAGCAGCAGAATATTCATCAGCGCATCCGTGCCGCGGTCGGAAATGCTGATCCTCTCCTCCGGCGGATCACTGCGCCGGATGCTGAAATAATTAGGCATAATTTGTCTCCTCTACGAAAAAGCGGTCCGCATCACTGCCTGACGCGGCGCAGCCGGCGTACCAGTGCAAAAATACCGTAACCGATCACAACGCCCGCCGTATTCAGCAGCAGGTCGTCGATATCCGAGGCCCTTGTATAGAACGGCAGCTGCGCCAGCTCAATGCACAGTGACAGTTCTGCGCCCGCAAGCAGCGTTTTCCCGAAGCTGCGGAGCTGCGGATAAATAGCCGGCATGACAATGCCCGTCGGAATGAACATCGCGATATTGCCGAGCAGATTCACCAGAAAATCCCGCCGGAGCGCATAGTCATTCATATGCACGAACGGCCGGAGATTGATCCGCAGCGGCGAGTTCAGTTCCGTGTCGAACGGCAGCGGCATGATATGTCCGTCCACACGCGCCATCGGGAAAAATGTGAAGCGGAACACCACTGCCAGATTGATATACATCAGCAGCAGAACGGCCTCCCGCTTCGGGTCGATCTGACGGTTCTTCACCCAGACGATCACCCTGACCAGAAGCCAGACGCCCGTAAATATGAGTTCAAATACCGCAAAGGGTATGTCAAAATGCATTGCGATTCTCCTAATAATTGATGCTGATTCTCACCGGTTCATCAGCCGCATGATGCGCGGGCGGTTATAGCGCTGCAATATCACAAAAACCGAATCCGTCAGCGCCGCACCGACAGAGGTCAGCAGGAATACGCCGAATGCGCCGAACGGCACCGCGCCGAGCAGCGGCACAAAGCTGAGCAGCATGATGATCTCATGCACGATCTCCGACTGACACATGGCCTGCGCGATCTCCGACCATGAATGAAGCTCCGGCGAAAAGCTCTCCGGCGCAAAGGTCGGGATATGCTGCTTCCACTGCTTCACGCGCAGCAGGCGGTAAAGCGGCTTTTCCCATTTGCGCGGCTGATACCATGATTTTGTCAGATCTGCGCGGTTGTGCATGATCCCGTCCATGATGTACCCTACCGCGAGCCGCATCCAGAGATGATAGCTGAATGTGCCGAATGTGATGGCACAGGAATACATCCAGCCCGCCGAAAAATGCAGATACAGCAGAATGAATGTGATGAATGCACCAAGCACCAGCACAGAAGCCATGATGATTTTCCGCTTCATCGCGCCGCCTTTTTTCCGGCGTATTTTTCCAGCACGGCGAATGCCTCGCGCAGACTGCCGACGCCCTCCAGCGCGATCGTGAAGCGATCCTTCTGGAGACCGCGGAGCGTCTGCTTCGGCAGGACACAGACCGTGAAGCCGAGCCGCTCTGCCTCCTGAATGCGCTGCACGGCATTCGATACGGAGCGCAGCTCGCCGCCGAGTCCGACCTCGCCGAATGCGATCATCTTCTCCGGCACCGGCTTATCCATCAGCGCGGAATACAGCGCCAGCGCCGCCGCAAGATCACCCGCAGGCTCGTCGATCCGGAAGCCGCCGACGATATTCAGATAGACGTCGAGCTGCCCGAAGAACAGCCCCATGCGCTTTTCCAGTACCGCAAGCAGAATATACACACGGTTATAATCAAAGCCGGTCGCCGTCCGGCGCGGTGCCGAGAGCGTACTCTTTGCGCAGAGCGCTTGGATCTCCGCGAGGATCGGCCGGCTGCCCTCCATCATGCAGCAGACGCAGGTGCCGGAAACGCCGAGCGGTCTGCCGTCCAGCAGCATCGCAGAGGGATTTTCGACCTCCGCCAGTCCCGTATCGCGCATCTCAAATACGCCGATCTCATTCGTCGAGCCGAAGCGGTTCTTGACGGCGCGGAGGATGCGCACGCTCTGATAGCGGTCGCCTTCAAAAATCAGCACCGCATCGACGATATGCTCCATGACCTTCGGGCCGGCGATCGTGCCGTCCTTTGTCACATGACCGACCAGAAAAATCGGGATCTCCTTTGCCTTGGCCGTCTGCATGAACAGCGCCGTGCATTCGCGCACCTGCGGCACGGAGCCGCTGCCGGAGCTGATGCCGGCAATGTGCATCGTCTGGATCGAGTCGATCATGACGATATCCGGCTCGGACTGCATGATCGTTTCGCAGACCGCTTCCGCATCGCTGACCGTCAGCAGATAGAGATTCTCCGTGCTGACGCCGAGCCGCTCCGCACGGAGCTTGATCTGCCGCGCAGATTCCTCGCCGGAGACATACAGCACGGAATGATCCTCTCCGAGATGCTGACAGATTTGCAGCAGCAGCGTACTTTTTCCGATGCCCGGCTCGCCGCCGAGCAAAATGACCGAGCCCTTGACCAGTCCGCCGCCGAGCACACGGTTCAGCTCCGAGATGCCGGTATCATAGCGGATATCCTCATTCGTACCGATCTCCGAAAGCTCGCGGATCTGCGCCGAGAGATCCGCACCGCGGGCATTGCCCGTGCCGATGCTGCCGCGCACCTGCGGCTTGATCTCCGGCAGGGATTCCTCGATCGTATTCCATGCACCGCAGCTCGTGCAGCGCCCGTTCCATTTCGGATACTGCGCGCCGCAGGCGGTGCATTCATAATGTGTGCGTGCCTTTGCCATTGCTTATGCGTGCATATAGGCTTCGAGCCGGCGGCGTGTTTCCGCCTCGCCGAGTACATGGCTGATCTCGCAGATATCCGGTGCATTCTGACGGCCGGTCAGCGCCACGCGAATCAGATTCGTCACATCGACGATGCTGCCCTTGTAAAGCTCCGGATTCTTCTTGTATTTCTTTGGCTGGACGGCGTAGCCGAGCTGCTCTGTCAGCACCTTGACCTTTGCGAACCATTCCTCCGGTGTATCGGCAAAGCTGAGCGAATCGAGATAGGCCGTCAGGATCGCCTGCCGCATTTCGCCGTCTGCATTCTCCGGACAGCTGTCCGTGATTGTAAAGGTATCGGCATCGTAGAAGCTGAGGAATGCCGCCGCATCGCGCCAGTTGCCGTAATCCTTGCGCGGCTTGTCCCCGCCGCGGCCGACACCGATCGCGGCGCGGTAGAGATCGGACTTTGCCTTCATCCGTGCAGCGAGCGCCGGATCATACTGCTCTGCCCATGCGAGCAGGCCGTCATAGACCGTATCCGCCGACTGCCGCGAGAGATATTCCCGGCAGATATTGTCGAGCTTTTCGAGATCGAACAGCGCACCGGATGTGCTCATCTTCTCCAGTGAGAATGTGAATGCACGGGAATCCGCATCCGGATTTGCAAGATGCCATTCCTCGAAATTGCTGTTGAGAACGGTCAGCAGATAGAGCCATGTCGCCTCCTGCGGGAAGCCCGCCTCGCGGTAAAAGCTCAGTGCCAGCTCCGGATCCTTGCGCTTGGAGAGCTTGCGCTTGGAGCTGCCGTCCATTTTCATCAGCGTTGCGGTGTGGCAGTAGACCGGCCGCGCCCAGCCGAGCGTATCGAACAGCTGCACGTGGATCGGCAGCGTCGCGAGCCAGCTCTCGTCGCGGATGACGTGTGTTGTCCGCATGAAATGATCGTCGCAGACATGGGCGAAGTGATAGGTCGGGATGCCGTCGGATTTCAGCAGAACGAAATCGGTATAGTTCTCCTGCACTTTCAGTGTGCCGCGGATGCCGTCCTGCACCTCGACCGTATGCTCCGGATTGCCCTCCGAGCGGAAGCGCAGCACCCATTCCGTGCCCTTGTCAAGCTCCGCTCTGATATCCTCTATGGAGCGGTCGCGCCAGAGCGCATATTTGCCGTAATAGCCGTAATTTTCCTTTGCGGCCTCCTGCTGCTCATGCATCGCCTTGAGGTCATCCTCGGTGCAGAAGCAGGGGTATGCAAGGCCGCGCAGCACCAGCGATTTTGCGACCGTCTGATAAAGCTCCTTGCGCTGCCGCTGCCGGTAGGGGCCGTAGGCGCCGGTCTCGCCGTCGGCGGTCGCGCCCTCGTCGAAGTGGACGCCGTAGAAGGTCATCGCGTCAATGACCGCCTCGACCGCGCCCTCGACCTCGCGCTTCTGGTCGGTGTCCTCTATGCGGAGATAGAATACGCCGCCGGTCTGATGCGCGAGCCGTTCGCCGATCGCATTGTACAGATTGCCCAGATGCACAAAACCGGTCGGGCTCGGTGCGATGCGCGTGACGACAGCGCCCTCCGGCAGATCGCGCGGCGGATAGATCGTCTCATAGTCCTCGATCGTCTTTGTGATATCCGGGAACAGCAGATTTGCGAGTGCTGTGGTATCCATATGCATTCTCCTTTTTATTTTATCGTTCAGCGCGGACTGCTCCGCAGGATTCGTGTCCGCAGCCCATGCTTTCACATTTGCTGCGGACACGAGGCTCAGTGTTCAGTTTCGGGATCACCAGTGGCTGCCGCCGCCGCCGTGCGAGAATCCGCCGGAGGAGGTATGCGAGCTTCCGCCGCCGCCGCCCCCGCCGCCGCCGCTGCTGCGGTCGATATGCGTCTTGGTCGTGTGTGCGCGGATGAAGATATCATCCTTGACAAGGAATTTCGTTTCCTTTTCGCTGACATAATTGGAGGGATCCAGCGACTTTTTCAGCTGATAGGAGCTCTTGATGACAAGCAGCGAGATCAGCGCAGCAATGCTGCCGAAGACCGCGGCGAGAATGCCGAAGAGCTTCCATCTGACGCCGAACCACCACGGCAGCTTCTCTGCAAAGACAAGCTCTCCGTTCTGCTTATATGCATACATCCCGCTTCCGGAATTATAGGTATAGGCATTGTCCGGGATCCCCTGCTTATAATACTTGATGCAGTCTGAGCAGAACTGCGCGATCGCGCCGGCATTGTCGCCGCGGCGCAGCGCATCCTTCATGTTCTCATTCATCTGATAGATGCGGTCATCGGTGCTGCCGTTATAATAGTACAGCTCACCCAGCCCGCAGGTCGAGATGTAGATGTAATGCGACGGCATATTCAGCGTCAGCATAATGCCGTCCTGCTCTTTTTCGTAGCGCTTGTTGAACAGCTCGTCATAGCGGTCGTCGGTAAATTCCTCGACCTCATAGTCTTCATAGCTGCTGCCGCTGTCGCCGAGGATATTGACCGCGACATACATATCAATCTCGTCACTTGTGCTGCGGATCGTCTCATTGATCGAGGCCTCCTCGGATTCCGCGAACATATCATCGGGATCGTAGAGCGTGCAGTACTGAATGCTTTCCTCATGCTCTCTTTTCGCCGAGACCGGCATCACAAGGCTCACGCCGGCGCAGATCACTGCTGCGGCAGCGGTCAGAATTTTCAGAAACGGTTTTTTCTTCATTTCACGATCACCCCCACAACCAGCGTGATGAGTGCGGCGATGAGGCCGATCGCCGTGCAGAATGCAGCGACTCTGCCCTTGCTCAGCGGCGGTGTGCCGACGAATTTCGCAGTCTGACCGTTCAGCGCGAATTCGTAGATCTTGTCGCCGTATTTATATGTCATGAACCAGACCGGCAGGAGCATATAGTCCCATGTCGTATTCATGACCTTGATATCCGAGCGCGTGACCGAAATGCTGGAATAATGCGTCATGGAGGCGCGGACGAGCTGATCGCTTGCCTGCACGGCGCGCTTCTGGATGCGCGGGAACATCGCGGAAAAATCCTGATCGTATTTCTCCGCCATGAAGCCGCTGAGATACTGCATCGCAAACGGCTTGACGGCCTGATAGTCAAACGGCTCGACGGCCTCCATCAGATCGTCGTCGATATGGCTTGCGCCGTCCGCGGGCAGACCCTTGAGGACAACATTCGCCTTGCGCGCAACGGCAAATTCCTTTGTCTCGGTGTACTGATAGCTGCCGCTCGTCCATGTCCGGACATTCTTGCCGAGCGCATCCATCTCCGCATTGACATTGACATCCGTCACCCAGAACGGCACATAGAGACCGACGATCTTCTCCTGCTGTCCGGCATTGAGAAAATCCTTCGGCAGGAACCAGTGCTTTTTGCACCAGTCCTGAAAATGGCCGATCGCGGTCTTGCGGTCGATCTGGAAGGGCAGTACATATTTCGGGCGGAATTCGCCGGAGACTCTGCCGGCCAGCACCACGGGGTTGTGGCAGTAATAGCAGAATGTCGCCGCAGTATTCTCATCGGCCATGATTTCCGCACCGCAGCTGTCGCAGTGATAGATGTTGGTTTGCTCCTCGAATTCGCTGTCGGTCTGGACTGCCTCCTCCGGCCGGTTTGCGGCCTGCGCCTCGATCGACGCAGCGATCTCCTTCATTTCCTGTTCGGTGAAGCTGCTGCCGCAGTATTCACAGTTGAACTTCTGATCGGCAGCGGAAAACTTGATATCCGCATTACAGTTCGGGCATTTGAATGCAACGGATTCCATAAGAATCTTCACTCCTTTCGGCGCACCCTGTCTTTCATATTACAGTACGCAAAATCATTATACCATAAATGCAGATGAATTGCAAGTATTCCGCAAAGATTTTAAGAAATGTCATATACACGGCATCTTGACAAAACCGTCAGAATATGATATAATATCGCTAACGGGTACGAGGCCGGTTCTGCATGGGCTCGTGTCCGGATTTTTGTACTATATTGCAGAAGACAGGAAAGGATGTGTTTTACCATGCTCCACACCACCGCAGCCGCGGCAGCGGCAATCAGTCTGCCGGCCGATCCGCTCACGATCGGTATCATCGCGATCGCAGTAGTGATCCTCATTGTGATCCTTGCCTCCGGCTACCTCAAGGCACCGCCGGATACCGCCTTCATCATCTCCGGTCTGCGAAAAAAGATCATCATCGGCAAAGCCAGCATCCGTATTCCGTTCTTTGAACGCGTCGATAAGCTGAAGCTCCAGCTCATCGCCGTCGATGTCAAGACATCCAGCGCCGTCCCGACCGCCGACTACATCAATATCAATGTTGATGCGAACGTCAATGTCAAGGTCTCCAGCGATCCGCAGCTCATCAAGCTCGGCGCGGAGAACTTCCTCAACAAGGACACCGCTTATATCGCAAAGGTCGCGAGAGAGGTTCTGGAAGGCAATATGCGTGAGATCGTCGGCCAGATGACGCTGGTCGCGATGGTCAACGACCGCAAGGCGTTTGCAGAGAAGGTGCAGGAGAATGCCGCACCCGACCTCAACCGCATGGGACTGGAGATCGTGTCGTTCAACGTGCAGAACTTCACCGATGACCAGAACCTCATTGAGAACCTCGGTATCGACAATGTGACGACCATTCAGAAGAAGGCCGCGATTGCGAGAGCCGAATCCGAAAAGGAAATTGAGATCGCAAAGGCAGCCGCACAGAAGGAAGCCAATGACGCAAGAGTGCAGGCCGAGACCGAAATCGCCAAGAAGAACAATGAGCTCGCCATCCGTCAGGCTGAACTGAAAAAGGATGCCGATACCCAGCTCGCTATTGCCGATGCTGCGTATGAGATCCAGAAGCAGGAGCAGCGCCGCACGATCGAGATCTCCAAGGCAAATGCAAACATCGCTGCATCCGAAAAGGATGTTGAGCTGAAGGCGAAGGAAGCCGAGGTCAAGGAAAAGGCCCTCGATGCAGAGGTCAAGAAGATGGCCGAGGCGGAGCGCTATAAGGCACAGCAGGAAGCCGATGCAAAGCTCTATCAGCTGAAAAAGGAAGCAGAAGCTGACCGTTTCCAGCGTGAGCAGGAGGCTGAGGCACAGAAGGCCGAAGCAGAGGCCGCAAAATTCGCGAAGATGCAGGAGGCGGAAGGTATCGCTGCTGTCGGTAAGGCAGAGGCTGACGCGATCCGTGCAAAGGGACTTGCAGAGGCTGACGGTATCAACGCAAAGGCTGAGGCTATGAAGAAATACGGCGAGGCCGCGATCCTCGAAATGTACTTCAAGGCACTGCCGGATGTCGTCAAGAATGCCGCTATGCCGCTGACGCAGGTTGACAAGATCACCATGTACGGCGACGGCAATTCCAGCAAGCTGGTCGGCGATATCATCGGCTCGACCACGAAGATCACGGACGGCCTGACCGAAGCGACCGGTATTGATCTGCGCGCACTGCTCGCAGGATTCCTCGGCGGCAAGCTGGCGGATACCGGCAATACGTCTGCGGTTGCGGAAGCGATCGCGGCGGCAAAGAAATCCGTAGAGGATGAATATGCTGACGGCGAGGATTTCTCGACCGATCTCGAAGACTTCTGATATCTGAATTATGATTTCCGGCATCCCGGCCATGCGTACATGGTCGGGATGTTTTTTATTGATGTACCAATTAAATCTTGAAGAATAGATGCGCAGGATTTTTGTCGTGAGACAAGGCAGAAAGCCGCCGCCTTGCTGACGCAAGGCAAGGATTTCTAACGCAGTATCACGGCAAAAAGACAAGCAGATATCTTCAAGAGATAGTTGGGACATCAATATTATGAGTGTGACCGTATGCAGCGCCGCATCGTCATAATATACAGAGGCCTCATTACAAAGGAAGTGATAGCAATGAAGATTCTGACGGATACGGACATTCTCGATCTGCTGAATGCGAAAGACCAGAGCGGACTGACCGCGCTCTCAGACAAATACGGTGCGCTCTGTCAGAAGATGTGTATGCAGATCCTCGGCAGCCGCGAGGATGCGGAGGAATGTCTTAATGATGCGCTGCTGAAAATCTGGGAGAGCATCCCGCCGAACCGTCCCGAAAATCTCAGCGGCTATCTGGTCACAGTCTGCCGCAGGCTCGCGATCGACCGGCGCAGAGGTGCGCTCCGCGAAAAACGCGGTGGCGGTATGCCGGAGCTGCCGCTCGATGAGCTTTCCGCCTGTCTCGCATCGCCGGACCGTCCGGAGGATGTCTTTGACGGCAGAGCGCTGACCGATGCGGTCAACCGGTTTCTCGATACGCTGCCCGCGGAAACCCGCGTCATGTTCATTCTGCGCTATTGGTACTGTCTGCCGGTCAGCGAGATCGCAGCAGAGGTCGGCGGCGGCGCAAGCCGTGTGAAGATGACGCTGATGCGCACGCGCAAAAAACTGCGTGCCTGTCTGGAACAGGAGGGATACCTATGAACGAGGAGAAATATTTTGAGCTGACCGGCGGATTCCGTCCGGATTTTATCGCGGAGGCGGCGGAATGGAAGCATGAGGATCATTCCGCAGAATCCGAGATCGGCGCGATCTTTGAGGCGGAGCTGAAACGCCGGACACCGGAGCTGCATTCCGATACAGATACAGAAAAGGAGCTGCCCTCTGTCGAAGCAGCGGAGGCCGAGCCGATTGAGCCGATGCCGGAAATCAGTCAGAATGATATGCCGCGGCATCTTGCGGCGGGCATTACCGCGATCGCGGCGGCGATCGCGCTGACGGTCGGCGCATTGGTCTATATGGCGCAGCGCCCCGGCGACAGCATGATCACGCCCGCAGGCACAACGCTCGCGGATTCCTCCATTCTCAGCGTGCAGACCGGCATGGAGCCGGGTATTTCCGTGCAGACGCAGACCGCCGCGCAGTCCGGCAGCTCTGCGGCAGAGAATCCTGCATCCGGCACGGACAGCGCGGGCTCCGGTACAGCCGAAAACTCCGAAAGCGCATCCGGCGGGGAATCCGATGCCGAGAACTACACCGGCACAAACTTTTTGGGCGGCAGCGGCCATCTGCGCCTGATTGCAAGCGGCGAACCGAAGCTGGATTTCGGGCAGTCTACTCTACAGTACGATACGAGTAATCTCATGGGCACAATGGCGCTGGAGGATGATGACTACTGGTATCTGCTCTTCGGCAGTCAGTATTCCCGCATCAGCAAGACCGAACGCGATGCGGACGGCAAGGCGCACAACGAGTATATCTGTCAGCAGGCGGGCTGCCCGCACAACAGCGAAGCCTGTCCCGCTTTTCAGGCGTCTCAGCTTGTCACGGACGGCCGTGACCTTTATGCATTCTCGTTTAATGTGCTGTTCAGCATCTCGGATGACGGAACGAGAACACCGTTTTTCCGGCTGAGCGAGGATTCCGACGGCAATCGCTATCGCAACGGCTCGCCGCATGATGATCCGAATGATCCGGGCAGTGCGGATATTCCGGCGGAAAACTGGTACAGCGAGATGGGGCTCATCTATTTCACGCGGCTCGGCGATACCGGAAAATGGTTTGCCTGTTTTCAGCTGAGTCATTTTGACAGTACGCGGCCGACCTTTGTCAATGCGGTCTTTGAGCCGATGAATGAAAAGGGCGAATCCACGGCGACACTCTTAAAGCTGCCGTATAATAATATAGACTGCCGGTTCGCATTTGACAGCGAAAAGGAGCTGCTCTATGCAGGCGTTCCGGAGGAACACAATGAGAATGAAGGCTTTTCGGGATATCTGCTTTATGCGATTGATATTCATACCGGAGAGGCGGAGAAGCAGTCTGATGCACATCTGCCGAGCAACTGGTTCTATTCCGGCGGAAAGGTCTACGGCATCGGCTGGGACGAGCAGGTATTCATCGAGGGCGGAAAGCCCAATGGCGGAAGAATGGTCGATAATTACGGCTGTCTGAATCTTGAGACAGGCGAATGGACGGTCATCGAAGAGAATACGAATCTGGAAAATGTAAACTGCATCGGGAGCAAGGTATATGCGCGGCGGCAGAGAAGCGTCGGGGATGACACGGTCATTCGGATGAATCCGGACGGAACGGAGGAAGAGGTGCTGTATACGCGGAAGAACCGCATCACGGCGCTGAATTATGTCTCGGAGGGATTTATATTTGTGCAGACATCGGGCGGTTTCGAGCTGATTCTGAACGGAGAATGCATACCGCTTGATTTCAGGTATGATTTTTGATTTACAGCAGGATTATCTTTGCAGTATGGAGAGAAATTAGCGTTTTATGCTTAATTAAAGTTCAATGAAGCTTTCGGGTTTTCATTTCGCTTTGATTGTTTGTTTTTCGTTTTAGCCGTTCAGCAGGGTCGGGGGATGAACACCAAAGGGGAAAGAGGGACGGTTCGCTTGGCGCTCACAGTCCCCCTTTCCCCTTAGGTTTTCTCCCCCGCACCCCCTTTTTCCTTACCCCTTTTCCCCCAGTTCCGTCAGATACGCCTTGATGGTTTTAACAGGTTTTCGTTGCACCGTGCGCATAGCTGGCACGCCGTTCGCGGGCTATGCTCCCGGTCGGCAGTGCCGACAGCCGTTATGCTAAAGGCACGGTCGTGCTCACTGCTCCAATTCACTGAATACACGCTGGTGTTCTCAGCTTTTACACCGTGACTGAAAATCAGCGCATCGGGAGCATAGCCGACGAACGGCGTACCTGTCAAGCGTTCGGCACAAGTTCAGCTCTTCTTAGCACTCAAGACAAATCTGACGGAACTTGGAGAGAGGAGAGATAAGGAAGGGGAGCGCGAGGGGCAACCTTAAGAGAGGGGAGAGACTAAGCCGCATCGCGGCGCTTGTCTCTTCCCTCTCTTGTGGTTCCCCCTCGCACCCTGCGGAATGGCAAGAACGAAAACCAGACAATCAACGCAAATTAAAACCCCGAAAGCCAAATCACGGTTCAGTCTTACATGAAAAACAGCGCTTTTATTCTTTCACCTCCATTGCACTTTTTTCCGTAATATGCTATAATATACTTATAAAATCAAATCGTAAAGGAGGCGGCAGCTATGCAAAACTATAACCCCGATGCCCTCCGCGACAGCTATCGTTCACTCCAAAGCGGCGAGCCGCGGATGCGCGCGATCCGCGAGGCAATCACAGCCGCAGAGCAGGCACACGACGACCCCGCGGCACTGCTGTTCCACGCTGACCTCATCCGCGAATCCGTGTTCTCCGGCGACCGCTTACAGGCGCTCGTCGATTTTCCGCAGTATCTCTCGATCACAGAGCGCGATCCGGAGCTTGCAAAGGAGAATCTCTGGGATACGCTCTGGATGTTCAAATGGATCGTGGAAGCAGCGACAGAATTCTATCAGATCGACAAAATCCAGATCCTGCGCTGGTTCTCCGAATTCCGCCGGATGCTGACAGTGAACGGCTATTCGCTGCGGACATGGTACGAAAAGCGCGCGATCTTCTATCAGTATGCAGACCGTGCGAAAATGCGCCTTGACTACGAGGATTTTCAGCGTGCGCCGAAGGATGAAATGGGCGACGGCGAGGCAAGCGAGCTGGATTCGGTCGTGCGCTTTGAGATGGAGACCGGCAACCGCGAAAAGGCGCTGAAGGCGGCAGAGGAGATCTTCAGACGCCGCCTGCGAACCGAGGAAGTCCCCTGCAAGACCTATTATATCCTGCTCTCGGATGCGCTCGCTTCGGGCGATATGGAAAAGGCTGCGGAATATGCGGAGCCGCTGCGCCGGCTCTGTGACGGGCAGCGATTTCAGCTTGAACCGATCGGCATGATGCTCTGCTATGATGCGCTGACCGATCCGGAGCGCGGTCTGCGTTTCTGGAAAAAGAACCTGCCGCTGCGGGAGGGCTCGCGCAATCCGTTCCTGTGCTTCTGGTTTGACCGCGGCGCGGCAATGCTGCTGACGGCTGCGGCAAGGGCGGGGCTTTCCTGCGGGGAGCTGACGCCGGAGCAGCTTGCGGCAGAGGCGGAGAGATGCCGTGCGAATGCAGCAGATCTCGCAGCGAAATTCGATGCGCGGAACGGCTCCGGATATTTCAGCCGGCATCTGCCCCCTGCGGAGTGACCGCGAATCCGCCCTGCTGCCGGAGTATGCAGATTGCACAATTTGCAAGGTGCGGATTTGGTCTGAATGTTAGTTTTTCCGCAGGGCGCTCTGCCCCGCATGAAAACGACTTGACAGCATCGGTTTTCTGTGTTAGAATATATATTGATATCCCAACGATCTCCTGAAGATATCTGCTTGTCT
>DGSY01000172.1 GCA_002394125.1 Ruminococcus sp. UBA4350 | reverse complement strand
CAGCTCTGTGCGGTATTGCCTTAACGGTCTGGGGAAATCGCATTCTGCTTTTAAGCGCTGTATCCGATTGCTCCGGATATCCATCTGCTGATAAATCGAGGAGAATCACAAATGAATATTGATATGACCGGAATCCCGTTCACCGGATTCCCGATGAAGCAGCCGGAAATGCAAATCGAAAAACCGGCACCGAACCCTTATGAACCGGTCGCGGAGGAAACCGACTACTCCCGCGATACGCAGACATGGGACTGACTGAATACAATAAAGATACGCCCCTTTCAAGGATGCAGGGGGCGTATCTCTTGCTGTATATTTACAAATCATCTGAGAGGAGAATGAGATGAAATCCATTTTAGTCTGTCGGGAGACGGATCCGCGCGAAACAAGAGTCGCGCTGATCCCCGACGATATCAAAAAGCTCATCGCTATGGGCTTTTCGTGCAGGGTCGTGCGCGGTGCGGGCGAAAAGAGCGGCTTTTCCGATGCCGCCTATGAAAAAGCCGGCGCGGTGATGATCGCTGCGGAGCAGGAGGGCTATGACAGCGAAATTGTCCTGCGGATTCTGAAACCGCAGAGCGCCGCCGGACTACGCCCCGGTACCTTGCACCTGAGCTATCTCGACCCGTTCAATGAAAAGAAACTGCTGCGCGATTTTGCAGAGAGCGGTGTGCAGGCGGTCTCGCTGGAAATGATCCCGCGCACCACGCTTGCGCAGAAAATGGATGTGCAGTCCTCGCAGACCTCGCTTGCCGGATATGTCGCGGTCATCAATGCGGCGGCGCGGCTCCCGAAGGTCCTGCCGATGATGGTCACGCCCTCCGGCACGATCAATCCGGCGCGTGTCTTTATCATCGGTGTCGGCGTGGCGGGTTTGCAGGCGATCGCGACCGCAAAGCGTCTCGGTGCAAGAGTCGATGCATTCGATACGCGGCCGGTCGTCGAGGAGCAGGTCAAGTCGCTTGGCGCGAGCTTTGTCAAGATCGACCTCGGCGAAATGGGACAGACCGATCAGGGCTATGCAAAGGAGCTGACGCCGGAGCAGATCAAAAAACAGCAGGAGGCACAGGCAAAGGTCTGCGAGCGCTCCAATATCGTCATTACAACGGCAAAGGTCTTCGGGCGGAAAGCCCCGCGGCTCATCGCAAAGGATGTCATCAACCGGATGCAGCCGGGCTCGGTCATTGTCGATATGGCGGTCTCGACCGGCGGCAATGTCGAGGGCTCGAAGCTCTTTGAGGAGGTTGTCACGGAAAACGGCGTCATCATCCTGTCCGGCGATTATCTGGAGCGGCAGGTGCCCTATGACGCATCCAAAATGCTTTCGGGCAATTTCACGGCATTTCTCACGCATTTCTACGATAAGGGAGCAAAAGAATTCAAGGTCAATTTACAGGATGAGATCATGCGCGGCTGTCTGCTGACGCAGGGCGGAAAGATCATCCACGAACGGTTCAGGGAGGCATAATATGGGCGAGATCATGCTGCTTATTTTTGTATTTGTCATCGCGGGATTTTTAGGCGTTGAGCTGATTTCCAAGGTTCCGTCGCAGCTTCACACGCCGCTGATGTCCGGCACGAACGCCATTTCCGGCATCACGATCGTCGGCGCAATGTCCGCGACGGCTGTTGCCGTTCTCGCACCGAGCAGCACCGTCGGCATGGTGTTCGGCATCATCGCGACCGTGCTGGCGGCGATCAATGTGGTCGGCGGCTATCTGGTCACTGACAGAATGCTCGGAATGTTCAGGAAGAAGGAGGACAAGAAGAAGTGAGAGATGTCATTATCACCGTCCTCTATATGATTTCGGCGGTGCTGTTCATCCGCGGCATCAAGCTGCTCGGCAGGGCGGATACCGCACGAAAGGGCAACGGAATGTCTGCGGTCGGTATGCTGATCGCAGTCGTGACAGTATTGTTTGAAAAGCAGGTCATGGACGCGGGCATGATGAGCTATCTGATGATCGCGGGCGCGGTCATCATCGGCGGCATCATCGGTGCTGTCTGGGCGAAAAAGGTCGAGATGACCGGTATGCCGCAGCTTGTCGCGCTGTTTAACGGCTTCGGCGGTCTGTCCTCGCTGCTGGTCGCGCTCGCGCAGTATGCGAATTACCGTACCGTCGGCGCGGACGCGGTGCCGTTTGAGGGCATCACGCTCGGTCTGACCGTTGCGATCGGCGCAATCGCGTTCACGGGCTCGGTTGTCGCATGGGGCAAGCTCTCCGGCAAGATGTTTAAGAAATCCGTGACGATCCCCGCAAAGAACGCGCTCAACGCCGTGCTTGCGATCGCCGGTCTTGCGGGTGTCTGTCTCTATGCATTCAGCGGCAGCAATACGCAGCTCGGCTTCATCGGCATGATCGCTGTCACCGCAGCCTATCTGATCCTCGGCTTCACAATGGTCGTGACGATCGGCGGCGGCGATATGCCGGTCATTATCTCGCTGCTCAACGCATTTTCCGGTCTGGCGGCGGCATTTGCAGGTCTTGCGATCAGCAATTCCGTTCTGGTCGTGTCGGGCTGTCTGGTCGGCACATCCGGCCTGATCCTGACGCTCATCATGTGCAAGGCAATGAACCGCACGCTCTGGGCGCTGCTGTTCGGCAGCTTCGGCGCATCGAAATCGAAGGGCGCGGCAGGCAGCGGCAAGGAGCCAAAGGCAATGTCCGTCGAGGACGCCTATCTCATTCTCGAAGCGGCTTCCTCTGTCGTATTCATCCCCGGCTACGGCATGGCAGTTGCGCAGGCGCAGCACAGCGTCAAGGAGCTTGCCGATAAGCTCGAAGCAAACGGCGCAGAGGTCAGCTTCGCGATTCATCCGGTTGCGGGACGGATGCCCGGTCATATGAATGTGCTGCTCGCGGAGGCGAATGTTCCCTATGAGCAGCTCAAAACTGCGGACGAAATGAATCCGCAGATGCCGAATACCGATGTCGCAATCGTCATCGGCGCAAACGATGTTGTCAATCCCTCGGCGCAGACGGACGAATCCTCGCCGCTCTACGGTATGCCGATCATCAATGCTTACGAGGCGCGGACGGTATTCGTATTAAAGCGCGGCAAGGGCGCGGGCTTCTCCGGCGTGGAGAATCCGCTGTTCACAAATGACAACACTGTCATGATCTACGGCGATGCGAAGCAGACCGTCTCGCAGCTTGTCAGCGAATTTGAGGAAGGCTGACCGACGAAATATTTGCATAAAATACGCATAAAATTGTGCCGCATTCCGAATCGGAGAAAAGCACTTGACAAATCTTTCACAATGTGCTATAATACAGACAGAACAGCAAAGGGGCTGCGGAGAGAACAAAACTCCGCAGCCGTTTTGTTTTTCCAAAGCGCTTTGCAATACGAAACGCACAATGGGGTGCATGATGCTGATTTTCTCAGCTCATGCGCCCTTTTTCGTTTCTCAGAAAAGGAGAGATCACGATGACAAATGACATTTTACAGGCGGTTGACAGCGAGGTCTTTGCAATCTGGTTTCTGATCGGCGCCGCGCTCGTATTCTTCATGCAGGCGGGCTTTGCGATGGTCGAAACCGGCTTTACCCGCGCCAAGAATGCCGCGAATATTATTATGAAAAATCTCATGGATTTCTGCATCGGCACGCCGATGTTCATTCTGATCGGCTTCGGTCTGTTCATGGGTGAGGATCTGGCCGGACTGATCGGCAAGCCGGGCTTCGATGTGTTCACCGCATACGAAAACTTCGACTGGTCGAACTTCGTGTTCAATCTGGTCTTCTGCGCGACTGCCGCAACGATCGTTTCCGGCGCAATGGCAGAGCGCTGCAAGTTCCTCTCGTACTGCATTTACTCCGGCGTGATCAGCGCGCTGGTCTATCCGATCGAAGCACACTGGAT
>DGSY01000094.1 GCA_002394125.1 Ruminococcus sp. UBA4350 | reverse complement strand
TAACGACGAACGGGGCAAAATCAGCCAAAAAGACGCGTGTTAGGCTTAGTGTCAACACGCCCTAAATCGTAAACCGGAGCGCATCAGACACAGGAGAAAACGGAAAAACGGCGAAAATCCCTGTATACCGTGATATTGCGGTATACAGGGATGCTTATATATAATAGTACTTGAGTTCAACGCGTAAATGAATGTGCTGTACTGCCTGCTGCTGTTCGATTCTCCGGCGGCTGTCACTCTTTTCACATCAGCGTCCAGTCGGTACGGGAACCGTTCACCGATTCTGATCGAAGATGTCCCCTGAACGACCGGAACCAATCCTGCACGAAAGGCCGTGCCGTGACGGTATCAATATCGTGCCTGTCGAGAAACATATTATCTGCACTGCACTCCTCAAAATTGAACAGTGCATCGGGATATTGTTTCATATACGCCGCGGTGATCGCGAGTACCATATCCGAATTCATCTTTTCGTTGCCCTGCTGTTTGTCATCCCAGATGAAATGGAAAAACACCTGACAGTAATAAGGCCTGCCGTTTATCGTATAGATCGGTTCATCCTCCTCATCTGCCCAGACGACCGCGTATTTCTGACTGCCGGCATTCTGCTGAATATGCACCGACCAGTCGTAATTCTCTTCGACCTCTGTATAGTATCCGAGCGGACGGATGATCTCCAGAAACGCCGCAGTGCGCGCCTTCTCCGTCATCCCTGTCCGCTGCGGACGGACAATCCGTACTGTTTGCGCCATATTTCATCTCCATTCTGTCAACCGGTATACGCACGGCGCGGGAGATTCACTGCGCCGCATAATATGCAAGATAGTCGCGGACAAGCTGCTCGGCATCGGCATAGGATTCCAGCGAGGCGGAGCGCCCGCGGAATGCCGATGCGCCCGGATAGCCCTTGAGATACCAGAGCGCGTGCTTGCGGGCTTCGCGCATGGTAAGCCGCTCGGATTTTTCACTCCGTTCGAGGATCATGCGGATATGCCGGAGCATTTCATTCAGCCTTGCTTCGGCATCGGGCGGGGTGAATGTCCCACCGCTGACGGCTGCTTCGATCTCCGCAAAGAGCCACGGATTGCCGTAGGTCGCGCGGCCGGCCATGACCAGATCGCAGCCGGTCTCGGCATACATCCGCAGTGCAGATTCGCCGTCCGTGACATCGCCGTTTCCGATGACCGGAACCTTTACGGCGCGCTTGACTGCGGCGATCGGCTTCCAGTCTGCATTGCCGCTGTAAAACTGCGTCCGCGTTCTGCCGTGAACCGTGATGAATGCTGCGCCCTCGGCCTCCATGCGCTTTGCAAATTCCGCCGCACAGACGCTTTCCGCATCCCAGCCGGTGCGCATTTTGACCGTCACCGGACAGGCGCCGTCCGCCGCTTTGACGGCTTCGCGCATCAGCTGACCGGCAAGCTCCGGCGTTTTCAGCAGCGCCGCGCCCGCGCCCTGATTGACGACCTTCGGCACGGGACAGCCCATATTCAGATCAATGAAATCCGGCCGGAAGGGGAGCAGCCGCCTGACCGCTTCCGCAATGAATTCCGGCTCGGCACCGAAAAGCTGCAAGCCCATCGGCCGCTCGGCATCGGTAATGCGGCAAAGCTCCGCGCTGCCGCGGCTGCCGTAGCAGAGTCCCTTTGCGGAGACCAGCTCGCCCGTGACCATGCAGGCGCCGTGCTCCCGGCAGAGCAGCCGGTAAGCGGTATCTGCGACCGATGCCATCGGCGCGAGTGCAGCAGTCTGCGGCACGGTGATGCCGGCAAGAGTGATTTGTTTCATGCTGTCATTCCTATCGTATCAGATTTTGAGAATGCGTTCGGCATTCCGGTGTGTGATCTGCTCCAGCTCACCGTCAGTCAGGCCGAGCGACCGGAGATATTGCAGGGTATCTGCGGGATCCTCCCACGGCGAATCCGAACCGAACAGCACCTTGTCCGCGCCGTGATTCCGGATGATGCGGAGACACTGCTCCGGAGGGAGGAACTGCGCAATATATGCAGTATCAAGAAAAATCGGCGTTCCGACGAGATATTCCTCGACCATATCCCACTGATCCCAGCCGCCGAGATGCGCCGCGATGAGGTTTTCACCGCTGACAAAATCCAGCGCATGACGGATCTTGTCCGGCGAGGTGTAGACCGGCGGCGGCAGTCCGATATCCGCGCCCGCATGGAAGATCACGAGCAGGCCGAGCGATTCTGCCGTCTGCAAAATGCGGAGGACTTCGGGGCTGTCGATGTCGTACTGCTGAAACTGCAAATGCAGCTTGATGCCGAGAAATCCGCGGCGCTTGAGGTCGGCGAGGATCGCGGGTGCATCGGGATCGGCAGGATGTACCGTGCCGAATGAAATTGTCCGCGCATCGCGCACAGTTTCCGCATAGTCATTGATATGCGCGGTCTGCGAGGGCTTTGTTGCGATCGGCAGACAGATGCTCATATCGACATGAGAGCGCTGCATCGAATCGAGCAGGCCGTCCAGCGTGGCGGGGCGGCAGGTCAGCGCTTCGCCCTTGCGGTAATCCGCGCCCTGAATATTGCGGATGCCGGCTTCGAGCGCGGCAATGCTTTTTTCGGCGATCTTTTCCGGGAAAATATGAGTGTGGAAATCAATCAGCATAGGAACCTCCGTGTTTTTGTATCTGTTTCAGAAACGCTTCTGTCACATCGCGGTTCGTGAACCGATATAAATTTTTATAGGAATATGTTTCAAGAAGTGTCAAGATCTGCGGGCGGCATTGTGAATGATAATTCTGTATAAAGGCAGTAAAATCAGGCTCCTCCTCGTCAGGGAAATCCGTCCACGGCATATCCGGACGCGGAATGCCGGCCGCTGCGTGCAGGGCTCTGGAAAATGTGCTTTTCCCGGCGCCGGGGCATCCAATCACAATGATTCTGTTCATAATGAATACAATAAAAGGAACGCCGCACAGTCGGAGAACTGTGCGGCAGGGTATGTCCGGGTTTATTTGCGCAGCTTGTTGAAGACGAAAATGACAAGGCAGGCGCCCACAATGCTCAGGATCATGCCGACCAGCCAGCCGCTTCCGACGTTCAGCAGTCTGCCGATCAGGCCGCCGACGAATCCGCCGAGGATACCGAGGACTGCGTTGACGATAAAGCCTTTCTTTTCAGTGCCCATGATTTGTCCGGCGACCCAGCCGATGAAGGCACCGACGATGATAGAAACGATCAGATGAATCATGATAACTCCTTTCTGTGTCAGAACCGTTCGGACAAGCATATTATACCATATATAAAAAAGGAACGCAAGGGGGATTTTCGGAAAATTTTGCGATAGAAATGTGATAAAGGAAGATTTATCCAGATTGCGGGCGAATCGGGCACGAAACTTATGCAAAAAGCAGAAAGGGAAAAATGGGGTTGACAAAAGGGGTAAAATGTGGTATTATAATCAAGTCGCCGCGAGGCAGACAGGCCACTAGAGAGCGAAAAACCTCAAAAAAACCTGAAAAAGTTTTGAAAAGGGGTTGACAAACGCTTGAAAATGTGGTATAATAAATAAGCTGTCACCGAGAAGGAGACAGAGGCTCGGCACCTTGAAAATTGAACAATGCAACCAAAGAGGAACCCTTGAAGATTCCGCATCTGAGCTTCAGAAATGGAGTGGAGGATGCAAGTCGAGGCGAGACTATAAAGCGCAAGAAACAAGTAATTGCGAGTGACTCGTAATGACTAGGATCTAACGGCTGGAAGCAGAAATGCGGAAGGCTGTTATATACAA
>DGSY01000182.1 GCA_002394125.1 Ruminococcus sp. UBA4350 | reverse complement strand
ACTATTTTGTCATCACCACCAATGTTGACCACCAGTTTCAGAAGGCCGGATTTGACAAGCACCGACTGTTTTATACGCAGGGCGATTACGGACTCTGGCAGTGCAGCGAGCCCTGTCATCAAAAGACCTACGACAACGAGGAAACGGTCAGGGCGATGTTTGCGCAGCAGAAAGATATGCGTGTTCCGTCGGAGCTTGTGCCGCACTGTCCCGTCTGCGGAAAGCCCATGAGCATGAATCTCCGGGCCGATGATACCTTTGTCGAGGACGAGGGCTGGCACAAAGCGGCGGAACGCTATGACGAATTTCTCCGCCGTCATGAGGGACTGCATATCCTGTATCTCGAACTCGGTGTGGGCATGAATACGCCTGTCATCATCAAATATCCGTTCTGGAAGATGACCTATACAAATCCGGATGCGGTTTATGCCTGCCTGAATTTCGGTGAAGCGTATGTGCCGGACGAGATAGCCAAGCAGAGCATTTGCATCAATGCGGATATTCGTGAGGTGCTGAACGACTTAGCTTAACAAAATATGGATACGATTCGCTGCTGCGTCTTAGAAAGAATCCGCTGCTGTTTTCATTTTCTTGAAGCTGAAACCTATTACGGAGACAAGCCGCAAATCATTCATATGATTTCAACACGATTATTTGCAGATAGAGAGGAAACCGCCCTGAGTGATCAAGGCGGTTTCCTCATGCCTCAAAAAAGCCCTCTCAAATCGCATTCTGAGCGAGTGAGAGGGCAGAGCGATCAGCCGTTCTTGTCAAGGTCAGCACGGATGATCAGCTTGATGATTCCAAAACTAATATAGGCGATGCCAATGTAATAATGTGAGAAAGGTACAGCAGCAGCACCGGTCTTTTGCTTTCGGTTTCGTTCTGCTTATGCGTTTTTGATCAGGTCGATCAGGATGTTCGTGACGGTCTCGATGCCGAGCTTGCCGGTGTTGAGGATCAGATGATAATTCGAGCTTGCGCCCCATTCCATGCCGGTGTAGTAATTATAATGTCTGCGGCGCTGCTTGTCATGGCGGCTGACGATCGTGTATGCCTTTGCCGGCGGCACATCATAGCATTCGATTGCGCGTTTGACGCGGAAATCCATATCCGCTGTGATGAACACGCTGAACAGACTCGGATGATCGCGGAGAATATAATCAGCACATCGCCCGACAAACACCGCAGAGGGATTCTCGTTTGCGAGCTTTGTAATGATCTTGCTCTGTGTGAGGAACACATAATCCTGCGGGAGCGCCTCCGTTTCAGTGAAGGGCGAAAACGGCCCCGCGACTGCAATATTATACAGGAACGAATTGGTCATGCGCTCCTCATTTTCCTGAATGAATTTGGTGGAATAGCCGCACTGGTCAGCGGTCATGTCAATCAGCTTGCGGTCGAAAACTGGCAGCTCCAGACGCTCTGAGATATTCTGCGCAATTTCTCTGCCGCCGCTGCCGTATTCGCGGCTAATGGATATCAGCATCGGTTTCATAGTGTTACCTCATTTCTCCGTAATAAAAGGATGCGGACGGGTCTTGCCCGCTGCGAATGCCGGATGTTATTCCTATTATAACAGAGGATCCTGCATTTGTCAATAGAAAATGAGAATCCGTCTATCATCTGACAGATTACTGTGACAAAAGCTGAACGGCCAATTTTACATTTTGTTTACCTCATGATGAATACTTGATGCGCTTCCGTGCGGTATCATATACACAGTGAATTGCATTTTCGGGGGAATTATGCTATACTGTTACGAAGGAGGCGGACTATGAAACAAGAACGAATTCTTGCGGCGGCACTGGCAATGCTCATGCTTGCAGGCTGCGCGGAGAATCCCGATTCGGATATCATCGTTCACAAGGATATGGAAAAGCTCATCAGCGCGGCACAGCAGACCGACAACAGCAAGGCGGATATTTCCGATTTGCAGCAGCATGAGCGCTACACCGCAGAGTTCGGGAACGAGAGTCTCCGTGTCACGGTTCATGCGAATGCAGAGGTCGAGGTACCGGAGATTGACAGGCTCTCGATGTACCGCGTACAGCAGCACCGTTTCACGCAGGAGGACTGCGATAGAGTACGGGCGTATTTCATGGGCGATGCGCCGGTCTGCGATCTGACAGAGACAAAGAATATCGTCCCGCGGGCACGCATTGCGCATAATATTGAGCTGGCGCGGGAGGATATCGCGCAGGAGCGGGCGCGATTCGATTCCGATCCCGAATATGCGGCGCAGTTTTTGAAGGTCTTGCAGGACAACGGCGAAGCGGACAGTCTCGAAGAATATCTTGCGCAGATGCAGGCGGAGATCGACAGGGATCAGGAACGCTACGAATCCGCGCCCGTGACGATCGACTATACTGCCTATCCGAGCGAGGGAAAGCTGGAGCGCAATGCCGACCGCATCGCCGCAGAAAAGGATCAGAACGGTTTCTGGCATCAATACTGTCAGGATATCACGGACGGCGATACGCTCTGGGTCTGCACGGAGGATGCAAAGGCAATGCTCCATGTGCAGAACTCCGATGATTTCAGCAATGTGATCTGGTTCTCGCGCTCTCCGGTCGGTTTTACGGATCTCGGCAGCTATATCATCGAGCTGCGAAATCTTTCGGAGCTGCGCGCCGAGGGCGGGCTTGATACGATCGAGGGCGAGACCTGCACACTCTCGCAGGCCGATGCCGAACAGAAGGCAGAGGAAGCATTGCAGGCGCTTGGCATTACGGATTTCGTTTGCTGCGAAAGTGCAGCGCTTTCCTATCCGGATTCTGTCAATGTCCTGAATGAAACGGACGGCGCCGAGGATTTCCATACCTACGCACGCCCGTGCTGGATTCTGCGGTACTGCCGCTCAATCAGCGGAATGCCCATTGCACAGCCGAGCGGCACAAAGCAGTCAGAGCATACCGAGAAAGAAAACTATATCGAAAAGCTGTGGCCGCCGGAGATGATCGAATTCCGGATCAATGACAGCGGCATTATTCAGTTTCAGTGGAATGCGCCGCTGGAGATCACCGAAACGGTTGCCGAAAACACGGCGATGAAGCCCTTTGACGAGATCAAGGCGAATGCGGAAACGATGCTGCCGATGATCGCGGCAAACGAGATTCCGGAGCTTTCGACCGAAATCAGCATTGACCGCGTCACGCTCAGCTATTCGCGCATCAGCGAAAAGGATGACTTCGGCAAAGGTCTGATCGTTCCGGTCTGGGGATTTTACGGCTCGAAGAAGGTCACCGGAGAAGACTATTACGACGAGCATCTGAGCTTTGACGGCGTACAGCTTGCGCTGAATGCGATCGACGGCTCTGTGATCGACGCAGAGCTTGGCTATTGACGGAGGTGTGCAGATATGAAAAAGATTATCACCGCAGCAATCGCGCTGCTGATTCTGACAGGATGTGCGGAGAATCCGGATTCGGATATCGTCGTGCATAAGGATATGGAAAAGCTGATTGACGAGGCACAGCATACCGATGAAAGCAAGGCGGAGGTCTCGGATTTGCAGCAGTACGACCACTATACTGCCGATATCAAAAACGACAGTCTCAATGTCACTGTCCGCGCAGATGCCGAGGTGGATATCCCGCAGGCGGAGAAGCTGTCTGTGTTCCGCGTGAAGCAGCATACATTCACCGATGCGGACATTGAACCGTTCCGGCAGGCATTTTTCGGTGATGCGGAGCTGTATGACGGCTTTCTCATGGGACAGGAGACAAAAGCCGATCTGGAACCGGAGATCGCGAGTGCCCGCGCCATGCTGGAACAGGAAGCTGCCCGCGAGCCGAAAAACGACGATGAAGCGCATGACCATGAAATCTATATGCAGGAAAATCAGCAGTATCTCGATGATTTGCAGGCACAGTATGAAGCAGCGCCCTTTGAACCGGAGCTTGTTCCGACAGACGGAAAACTGCTGAATGCCGCGGAACAGCTCGCGTCCGGAAAGAATCTGTCATACTGGCAGTGGCAGACCGGCCTCGGCTGCAAGGAAGCCGTTGAGATGCGGACAGCTGACGGTCATGCATCGCTTTATGTGCAGAATAATCCCAATTACAGCAACAGTATGGTCTTCTCGAAAACGCCGGTCGGAACGGAATACATGACCGTTCTCGGCGGCGGGCACTACATCGAAAACGCAAATAAGAAGCCCGGCTCCGATGTCCCGCTGCTGGACGGCGGCCTTGATCCGAATGAAACGCTCACGCCGATTCCCGATGACAGCGCAGAGCTTTCACAGGAGGATGCACAGAAGCAGGCCGAGGACTTTCTGCACAAGGTCGGGCTGGATGAATTTGCGTTCTGCGAGGGCGGAAAATTTCAGGTCTTTCTCGATCTGCGCACAAAGGACGGAACCAACTACAAGCAGACCTGCTGGATTCTTCATTATTACCGCAGCTTCGACGGTGTGATGCTCGATCAGGCAAGCGGCATAAAATATGCCGAGGGCTGGGAGGGCGATGATTTCCGCAAGCAGCTCTGGCCGGGTGAGATGATCGAATTCATGATAAACGATACCGGCATTGTCGGCTTCTGCTGGAATGCGCCTCTGGAGATCACGGAAACGGTGGTCGATCATGCCGCGCTGAAACCGTTTGAATCCGTCACGGAGACCTTTGAGCAGATGATCCCGATGACCGGCGCTACAAATGATCCGGAGCATACCGGCGCGGATATCAATATTGACCGCGTGACGCTCACATACAGCCGCATCAGCGAGAAGGACAGCTTCGATACCGGACTTGTCGTGCCGGTCTGGGGCTTCCGCGGTACACGGAAAGAGGTCATTGAGGGGAACGGGATGGATTCTTACTATTACACACAAATGGCGATCAATGCGATCGACGGCTCGGTCATTGATGCTTCACTCGGATACTAAAGGAGACATATTATGTCAAAACGAATTCTGATCGCGGAGGACGATACCGCAATCGCAAGACTGATCGCAATGAATCTGAAAGCGGCTGGCATGGAGCCGGTCATCTTTCCGGACGGTGAAGCGGCGGCGGAATCTCTGCCCGCCGATCACCGGTACGATCTGGCGCTGCTCGATATCATGATGCCGAAAAAGGACGGATTTGCGCTGTTTCAGGATATCAAGCCCTACGGCATTCCGGTGATCTTCCTGACGGCAAAGGACGATCTTGATTCCAAGATCACCGGCTTGCAGGACGGCGCGGAGGATTATATCGTCAAGCCGTTTGAAATGCTCGAACTGCTCGTGCGCATGGAAAAGGTCATGAGTCGGACAGCGAAGCCCGCAGACACGCTGAATGTCTGCGGGCTGACGGTGCGTCTGGACGAGCATCGCGTTTTGCGCGGCGATATTGAAATCCCGCTGAAGCCGATGGAATTTGAACTGCTTGTCACGCTGGCAAAGCATAAGAATACGGCGATCTCGCGGGAGGATCTGCTCGCGATGGTCTGGGGCGTGAACTATCTCGGTGAGACGCGAACCGTTGATGTGCATATCGGGCAGCTCCGCAAGAAGCTCGGCCTGAAAAAGCAGATCGCCACCGTCCCGAAAATCGGCTACCGCCTTGAGGAAAACCTATGAAGCTGCGTACAAAAATCACCGCAGTCGCGGCGCTTGTGATCCTCATAGCGGCGGCGGTCAGTGACGGTGTAATCTGGGGCATCTGCCGCCGTGCGCTGACGCGGGAGGCGGAACAGACCGCCCTGCGTCAGATGGCGGAATTGCAGGCGGATATCGAACGCCGGAAAATGCAGAACGGAGGCGATCTGAATGCGCAGGAGCTGGCATTCTTTTTCAAGCAGCGCGGCGACGATTATATCATCTGTATGCATGACGGTGAAATGATCTATAATCAGACCGTGCTGACAGCAGCGGATTTCATATCCGAGACTGCGAAAATCCCGCTGACAAATGAGGAATACCGTCTGAGCAATACGACCGTTTCCGGCAGACCGCTGCTGATTGCATCCTCGTATTTGCAAGATATGCGCACACAGGTATCGCTTTACCGCATCACCGATCTGACACCGGTTTCGCGGAGACTGCGGCTGCTGGCACTCGGAATGCTCGGCGTTCTGCTCGGCGTCGGAATTCCTGCGGTCATTGTGCTGTATCTGCTGATGCACAGGACAATGCAGCCGCTCGGCGTTCTCTCGGAAAGCGCGAAACAGATCGCGGCAGGCGCATATGAAAAACGCGCCGCAGTCAGCGGTCAGGATGAGATCGGGCTGCTCGCCGGAGATTTCAATAAAATGGCGGATGCCGTGCAGGAAAAAATCGCGGCACTCACCGATTCCGAGGAGCGGAAGACGATGTTCATGGCGGATTTTTCGCATGAGCTGAAAACACCGCTGACCGCGATCTCCGGCTATGCGCAGACGCTCCGCACGGTGAAGCTCTCCGAGGATGACAAAGAAGAAGCGCTCGGCTATATCTACTCCGAAAGCCGCCGCCTTGACCGACTTGCGAAAAAGATGATGCGGCTGATGCAGCTTGACCGCACAGGGTCTCTGCAAATGACGGAGATCGACTGCGCGAAGCTGCTGGATGCCGTGAAAGCAACCAGCAAGCCGAATGCGGAAAAGCGCGGTGTCCGGCTGCAAATCGGTGAATCCGGCGGAACGGTTCGCGGTGATTTTGATTTGCTGCATGATGCGCTCTGCAATCTCACAGAAAATGCGTGCAAGGCAAGCACGGAGGGTCAGACAGTCTCGCTTCACGCGGAAAACGGATGCATCACCGTTGTGGATCACGGCTGCGGCATCCCGCAGGGCGAGATCAAGAATCTGACGGAGCCGTTTTATATGGTCGATAAATCGCGCAGCCGGAGTGCGGGCGGCGCAGGACTGGGACTGTCAATCGTCAGACAGATCGTACAGCTTCACGGCGCGGAAATGACAATCGAAAGCGAAGTCGGCAGCGGAACAACGATCACGCTGCAATTCCCTGCATAAAAGGCCGCTGACATCAATTTACAACTTGTTTACACAGCGCTGAATACTTGATGCATGAAACTCTGCTATCATTATGGTAGCAGAGCTTTGTTTTTGGGGGGTGAGAATGTGAACAGCCTGTTCAGTGATATGCTTCGGGCGATCCGGTCGCTGCCGTTTCTGTGCGCGGCCGTGCTGCAAATTCTGATTCTGAAATACAGCGGCTTTGACAGTGAGCTGTACCGCATGAGCGTTCCGCTGGTCTGCACATTTCCGTTCTCATGCGCATGGCTCGACGAATCGCGCAGCGGCTATACGCGCCTTGCGCTGCACCGCACCTCCGTTTTCTGGTATATCGCCGGAAAATTCACTGCCTGCGCGGTTTCCGGCGGACTTTGCGAACTGCTGGCTGCTGTACTTTTCTGCGCATGGAGCAAGACCGAAATGCCGCAGAATCTCTCGCTGATCTTCTGGTGCGCGGCGTTCTGGGCGGGTCTTTCCGCATTGCTCGCTGCCGCCTCGGAGAGCAAATATTCCGCATACGGCGGCGCATTTGTGATCTGCTATTTTCTTGTGATCCTGCACGAGCGATACTGGAAATCCTGCCACTATCTGGATCCCTTTGAATGGCTCGCGCCGAAATGCACATGGCTGTTCGGGCAGGACAGCATCGTGCTGATGCTCGGCGGCATGACGTTGCTGACAGGGCTGATCTACGCCTGTATTCTGGAAAGGAGGCTTTCGCATGGCTGATGCGATCCGGCAGGTATTCCTGCTGACAGCAGTCAATTTCCGGCGCTGGCGCAGGTCGCCGCAGATCTGGCTGGCGTTCGGGCTGGGATTTGTCGCCTGCTTTCTGCTGACGAACAAGACCGTCCTGTTCGCGCAGGAACACGGTACGGTCATGCAGATCTTTGAGCCGTTCATCTGGACATTCGGCGATGCCAAATCCATTTTGCTGATTTCGCTCTGTCTGCTGCTTTTGTTTGCGGATATGCCGGGTCTCGGCGCGGAGGTGCCGCTCATGCTGATCCGCACGACACGCCGCCGCTGGATGACGGCACAGATTCTCTATCTCGCACTGGCAACGGTGATCTTCACGGCGTTTCTGCTGCTCGCAAGCTGTATTCTCTGCGCGCAGTACGGCTATCCGGCGAACAAATGGAGCGAGACTGCCGCGATCCTCAGTTATTCGCCGATCGGACAGAAGATCGCTGTTCCGGCGTTTATCAAGGTACTGGAGCTGACCTATCCGTATCCCTGCACGCTGCATATTTTCCTGCTGATGCTGGGATATTCGATGACGCTTGCCGGATTGATCTTTCTCGGCAATCTGCTCCGCGCACGACTCGGCATGGTGCTGGGCATTGCATTCAGCGGCTTCGGCCTTTTCCTGAATCCGGACATCATCTCGGAATGGTTTCATCTGTCGGTCTATCAGTCGCGCACCGCGAATATCCTGTTCGGCTGGCTCTCACCGCTCAATCACGCGACCTATTATATGCACAATTTCGGCTATGACAATCTGCCGCGGCTGAAAACATCCTACCTGATCTTCGCGGCAGCGGCCATTGTTTTATTTGTACTGGCATTTTTACGCTCGAAGAAATACGCATTCTGCTTTACGGGAACGGAGAAATGAAAATGAACGCTGATACGGGAATTTCGGTATCTCATGTATATAAATCATTCGGCCGGGAAACGGTTCTGCATGATGTGTCCCTGACAGTCAGCCGCGGTGAGATCGCCGGTCTTGTCGGGAACAACGGCAGCGGCAAGACCGTGCTGATGAAGTGCATCTGCGGCTTTCTGCGGCCGGAGCGGGGAGAGATCACGGTCGGCGGAAAGCGCATCGGTAAGGACTGCGATTTTCCGCAGAGTCTCGGGCTCATCATTGAAACACCGGGCTTTCTTCCGTCTATGTCCGGCTACCGCAATCTGCGGACACTCGCGGCGCTGCGCGGTCTCATCGGAAAATCAGAGATCATTGACACGCTCCGGCGCGTCGGGCTTTACGATGCAAGACATAAATCCGTCGCGAAATATTCGCTCGGAATGCGGCAGCGGCTCGGCATTGCGCAGGCGGTCATGGAGAATCCCGATGTACTGATTCTCGATGAGCCGTTCAATGCGCTCGATGCAAAGGCGGTCGCTGAGATGCGCGCACTGCTGCTCGGCCTGAAAGCGCAGGGCAAAACGATCCTGCTCGCGAGCCATAATGCAGAGGATATCCGTACACTCTGCGACAATGTTCACGAAATGGAGGTGCATACTTCATGAAGCTGATATCCATTCTGACAGCATTGATATGCGCGTGTCTGCTCGCATTTCCTGTATATGCAGACGATGTGCCGGAGCAGACGGATTTACAGGATGCCGTTGCAAAAGCGGCACCTGTTCTGCTGATCGACAATGCGCATATTTATACCAATATGCAGCAGAGCTATGCACAGGGCTATGAGCCGCTGATCGACGGCAATGATGCTGTCATCGTGCTTCCGCTGATCTGCGAGGATGACGATAAGCCGGATTCTGTCCGCATCTCCGCAAGGCTCACGCCGGAATCTCCTTTTATCGTGCGCAATTATGAGCAGACCGTTCCGCTCGGCACACACACGGATTCGGACGGCAATGCGCATGAGCTGTATCTGGCGGAATTCCGCCTTGCGCTGCGGGATGACCGCATGAACGGCAGCTGGCCGGTACTGCTGGAAACGGTGGGTTCGGGGGCGTATACAGTTTATGTCAATATCACGGACGGCAAAGATCTGAATGCAGATGAACCCGCGCCTGCGGCTGAACCGGAGCCGATTCCCGAACCGCAGCCGGAGCAAAAGGAGGAACCGGTCGTGCTGATGCCGAAAATTCTGGTGCAGAGCGTGGCCGGCGGTTCAGTGCAGGCAGGGGAGACCGCGGAGCTGCATATATCACTCAAAAACACCTCGCGCACGGAAGCGCTGCAAAATCTGACTGTGACGGCAGCGGCAGCGGATCCGCTGATTCTGCGCAGTGCTGATACGCTTTACTTTGAGCGCGTGAAAGCGAATGCAGAATTTGAAGCGGTCTATGTTTGTCACCTTCCGACGGATGCAGCGGCGGGAACGTATACGCTGCCGCTGCAATTCGATTTCGCATACGGCAAGGGCATGACCGGCTCCGGCAGCGGCAATGTCAGCCTGACAGTCACACAGCCTGTGAAAATGGAGTTTCCGCAGGTTGTTCTGCCGGCCGAAGCTGTGGTATCCGATCGGCTGGAGCTGCATATTCAGGCGATCAATCTCGGCGTGACAGCGGTGCAGAATGTCCGCGCAGAGCTGACCTGTGACGGCCTGCTGCCGGAGGGAATCGCGTTTATCGGCGCTGTCAGCGGCGGCACATCCGCAGATTGCGTGCTGAATGTGCAGGTATCATCGAGACGCGGTGCGGAGCTGTACGGCGATACAGCTGGTCAGATCGTGTTCACATATGAGGATGAGTCCGGCATTGAACACAGCGAAACGCAGGAGATCGCGCTAACGCTGAAATCGCCGTTTTCCGAGCGCAGAACAGAGCCGAAGCAGGCATCGCCGAATCACTGGGTATGGATCATGACGGGCATCGGCGGGGGTATCCTGCTGCTTTCAGCCTATCTGATTTATCGGTACAGAAAGCGGGTGCAGCCATGAAGCTGCTGCGGCTCTGGCGGCAATACGACAGCATCAAGGCGACGGTCATGCTGCTGACGCTGGCCGTTTTCCTGATCGGATACTGTATTCGTGCTGCTGCGCAATATGCAGTGATCCTGCAAACACCGTCGGAGTTCATCTGCGTATCGCCGGAAAGGTCAGAGATAATCCTGCCGCATCTGGTGCAAACAGAAGGCATCAAGGCATACAGCTCGCAGAAATCTGCGCTGCTTACGCAGAATGACCGGACGGTGAACGTCACATTGCTATCAGCAGCGTATCTGTATGACAGCTATGGGATCGAGGGCGGCGCTCATGTTATTTTTGCGAATGATGCGGCATTTGCGGTGATTTGCGGGGATATCACAGAGCAGTCGCAGCAATTTCGAGGAATGCTGAACGGAAAGCCGTTTTCTGGTGAGATCATTCGAGACGATTCATTGCCGCAGGGGAGTCCGTTCTCAGTGCTGCCAGCCGCCGCCGCAGATCTGCGTGATGCATCCGAGCTGCGCATCTGTCTGGACGGATCGGATCCTGCTTCGCTCGAACAGCTTGGGCTGCACATCATGAATCCGGAGGTACAGATCGCTGCGGAGTATGAAAAAAAGCTCGTGTTGCTGCGTGCCCGGTTCGCTGCAATTTCGGCAGTACTTTCCTGCATCGCTGCCGGTGCGTTCCTGCGGATTTACCGGAATGCAAGGGGCCGCGGCGATACCATGCAATAAAAAACGCTTCCCAAAGTGCGGCGCTGATATAGCAGTATAATCCAAACTACTATATTAAGACCAAAACAGCGAGCTATGAATATGAAATACCGATACTTCATGTTGTGTGAAGTATCGGTATTTTTCGTTATATATCAATCCTTATCCGAAAATACTATCCAACTTTGTTTCCAATGTCCCATCCTTAGCGAGCGGCAGTGCATCACACTGGCGCAGATGATGCTTCTCGATCAGCTCACCGCCGTCAAAACCGAGAATGAAGTGCAGTGCGATTTGATAGATGATCTCAGTCGGTGCAAGCCAGTATACCTGATGCTCAAAGATGTGTTGTAACCGCTGTGTCTCGTTAGAAAATACCTGTTTCATGCCGTCGCTGTTGAACAGCCGCTTCACGATCTCTGCTATGTACAGACCGGATTTCATATACAGATCAGCAAAGGTCTTGCTCGGATCATCGAAACAGCCGGG
>DGSY01000090.1 GCA_002394125.1 Ruminococcus sp. UBA4350 | reverse complement strand
TGAACGAGGGCACGATGCTTGAGCACGAGTACACCAAGTTCGTGCGTTTCGTCTGGGCAGAAGACAACAAGACCGCACAGGTCGAGCTGAAGTGCAAGGACTGCGATGCGACCACACTGGTCGATGCAGAGGTCACCTCTGAGAAGCAGGACAACAAGACGATCTACACCGCAACATATACCTATACGGTTGACGGCGCAGAGAAGACAGAGACGGAGCAGAAGACCGTTGAAGATGAAGTGGTTGCTCACGGCAGACTGGATGTCAATAACAGCGTAACATTTGCAGAGAACATTATGCTGAATTTCCGTGCTTTCATTGACGATGGATATGAAGAAGGCGCATATGTTCTCTTTAAGTACAATCACTATGGAAAAGAACAGACAGTTCGTGCAGAAGCGACTAAGCTCAAAGAGGGCTATATGTTCAGCTGCCCGCTGACTGCTTCGGAGCTTTGCATTCCTGTTACGGCTGAGCTTTATCTTGCAGACAGTGAAGAGTGTGTTGATTCCCAGACAGGAAGCGCAAAAGATTATTGCGAAAGAATGATTGCAAGAGAAACAACAAAGCCGGGACAGAAGGAGGCTATGATCGCGCTTCTGAATTACGGCGGTTATGTTCAGATCAATCAGAATCTGAATCTGGATAACATTGCTTATGACGGTTATCAGAGACCTGTGAATGATGTTGTGATCGAATGCGATAACGAATTTGTAAAACCGACTGAGACTGTCGGCGGTGTGACATACTACGCTGCGGCTCTGCTGCTGAAGGATCAGATCACAGTTAAGTATGCATTTACCGCAGATTCTATCGAGGGTGTTGTCTTCAAGATCAACGGCAAAACTGTTGAGGCCAAAAAGGAAGGCAAGTATTATGTTATTTGCGCGGATCCCGTTAGAATGAGAACACTTGACACTGTCAATGAAGTGACGGTTGAAACTGCTGAGGGCACGATCTCGTTTAACCATTCTGCTTTGAATTATGCGATGCTGCAGGCTAAGGATGATCCGGATAATAAGCTCTCGAATGCCATGAAGGCAATGTATGCGCTGCGTATGGCAGTTCTGAATATGAACAAATGATGAGCAGTCGATCATTTTTTGAAGGAGATGATAAAAATGGATAAGTACACTGATGCCGAAATCGAAATCGTCGCATTTGATGCGGAAGATGTCATTACAGAGTCGGATCCTGATCAGACCGATTGGGGCTGAGTTACTGAAAAAAGGAAGAAACTCCGAATGGGGTTTCTTCCTTTTTTATAGGCAGTTGTTCCGAATGATGCAGGGTTACACTTCGGTTCTTGCCCTGAGCACCCTTGCAGCGGCATCCGCAAGCGCGGCGCGGCGCCTTTCGGCTTCCTCCGGCGGCAGCACGGGACGGCTGACCTCCGCGATGCATTCCGGCTCAGATATACAGACAGGGCTGTACGGCGGCGCATCCTCCGTGCAGCTTTTTTGTGTCGGGTCGCCTTCCATATGTATCACCTCCCCGGCCGCAGGCATATGTTCCGCCTGCGAACAGTACACTATATTATGCAAACCGATGAGAGGTGAATGTCATGCTTCTGCCGCCGGACTTAAATCCCGCCGGAATCCTGATCTATCTGCGCAAGAGCCGGACGGATGATCCTGCGCTTTCCGTCAGCGAGACGCTCGCAAAGCATGAGCAGATGCTGGATGAATGGTGCGGGCGGAATCTCGGCGGGCGTGTGCCGGAGGAAAACCGTTTTCGGGAGGTCGTTTCCGGCGAGACCGTTGCGGCGCGGCCGGAGCTCCGCAAGCTCCTGCATCTGATCGAGCAGCCGCAGTATCAGGCGGTGCTGACCGTCGATCCGCAGCGCCTGTCCCGCGGCGATCTGGAGGATATCGGGCGGCTGACAAAGCTGTTCCGCTATACCGGAACGCGCATCATCACTTTGCAGGGCATCTTTGATCTGGAGGATGCACGCGACCGCGATTATTTCAGCCGCGAGCTGATGCGCGGCAATGACTATCTGGAATATCAGAAGCGGATCATGGCGAACGGGAGAGCGCTCTCTGCTGAAAACGGGAATTATCTCGGCAGCTGTCCGCCCTTCGGCTATGTGCGGACAAAGCTCCGCATCGGCCGGCGCTGGGCGCATACGCTGGAAATGATGCCGGAGGATGCGGAGACTGTGCGCCTGATATTTCAGATGTACGCATCCGGCAGCGGCGCAGCTGCGATTTGTGCGCGGCTGAATGCGTCAGGCATCAGCCCGCAGAAGGGCGCCCGCTGGACACCGCCGACGATTTACGGAATGCTGGATAATCCGGTCTATATCGGTATGGTGAAATGGCAGGCGCGCAGGACGGTCAGAACTGTTGAGGACGGGGCGGTCATCCGGCATACAGAGCATCGCAGGGAGTATCCGGTTTATCCCGGCAGACATCCGGCGATCATTGACGAAGCACTGTGGAAAGCGGTTAGGGAGCGCAGGGATGCAAGGTCGATCCCGCGGAAGAATCTCTCCGGCAGGCTGAAAAATCCGCTCAGCGGTCTGCTGTGCTGCGAATGCGGATGCAGCATGATCCGGCGGCCGTATCACGGACGCTGCGCCGACCGTTTGCAGTGCCCGAATATGAAAACCTGCGGGAATGCAAGCTGCACGCTGGACGAAATGCTGATGCATCTGGAGCGGATACTCCGGCGCTGCATCATGGATTTTCCGGTCAGCCTGCAAAGCAGTTCCGCCGCAGAATACGATGCGCATGATACTTATCTGAAAAGGCTGCGGGCGCGCTGTGCGGCGCTTGATGCAAAGGAGCGCGGTCTCTGGGAGAAATATGCGGAGGGGATGCCGCAGGGGGTCTTTGCAGAGCTGCTTGCGGTGAATCAGGCCGAACGCGTTCAGGCGGGGGAATTGCTCCGGCAGGCAGAGGCGGAGAAAGTACCGGTCTGCACTGCGCAGGAGGGTTCGTTTCATGCGGCGCTTGCGGCTTTGCACGGTAATGTCAGCGCCGATCTGCTGAATGCGATGCTGAAATGCTGCATCAGCCGGATCGAGTACCGGCGGGAACGCGGCGCGCGCACCGGCAGGGGATGGGAGATGCGGGCGATCCGGCTGCGCATCGAACTGCGGCTATAGACAGCATCTCCGGCGCGGCGAACTCGGTCATATGGAAATGGTCTCCGCGCTGGTCTATCAGCTGACAAAGGGACTGACGCCGGAGCAGCTCGAAGCGCAGGGCTTCGCGGATTATTTCGTGGATCATACGACCGGCATCTATCCGGTCTCGGCTTCCGGCGTACCGTTTTCGGCGGCGACATTCCAGTCCACCGGCGATGCGATCTCCGATCTGCATGAGGATCTCGCGGCCGAGCAGAAGGCACGCACGACCTATGACAACATCCTGCGGCTTGCGGATGATCCCGATGTGCGCGATGTGATCCGCTTCCTGCGGGAGCGCGAGATCGTACACTATCAGCGCTTCGGCGAGGGGCTCCGTCTTTTGCAGGATCAGATCGCGCGCAGTCCGCAGCCGGAGAATCCCTATGCCTACAACACCTCGTTTGATCCGATGCCGCGCCGCATGAACCGGATGCGGAACAGTATGTAAAAAAACATCCCGGCCGCTTTCAAGCGGTCGGGATGCTTTTGTATATGGATTTATTCCAGTGTGATGAGCTTTGCAACGTGCTGCAGAATCTTCGCGGCATCCTCCGCGTCGATCTTGTTATCACCGTTGACATTCGCATTTATTTTTCCCTGTGTCGTGAGCGCAGCCTCCGGATCTTCAGCACCATAGCGGCAGATAAGCACAGCATCGGTAACATCCACAAGACCGTCTTCATTCGCGTCGCCTTTGCGTTGCCTGGCAGTGGTCGGTTCGGTGGTAGTCTCCTGCTTCGGCGTTGTTGTGGGCGTATCCTGCTTGGTTGTCGTTACCGTGGTCGTTGTCTGCTGCTCGTCCGGCTTTGCGGTCGTTGTGACAACAGGCGGCTGCGTCTCGATCGTGACCTCACTGCCGTGATTTCCGCCGACAGTGCCGCCGTCGAGATTGCTGCCTTCGGTATTCGCGTAGCTGGAATAGAATTCGCTGAGCGAAATGCCGTTCGAGCCGAGCGCGACCTGATGATCCAGACCGATGAACTTCTTGGTCTTCTGCGTTTTCCAGATCGACGGATAATAGTAGTTATCGTATTTCTCCGCATCCCAGTTGATCGTGGTCTGCGCCTGAATGCTGCCGTCCGCAGCGCGTGTCACGCCGAACTGGATATCCTTCCAGAGTCCGCCGGTATCGCCGGAGTCATCGTTCAGGCACCAGAAGGTGTGATTGATGTGATGCTTGATCATGTAATCGCGGAGCAGTCCCATCCATTTTTCGTTGTCGCCGCCGTCGAGTCTGCCGCCCCATTCGCCGATCAGAAGCGGATACATATCCTTTTCGACGAGATATGCCCATGTATCATACCAGTAGTCATCGAGCAGGGTCTTCTCGGTGAAGTCCTTCTCGAACCATGACTGTGCGCTGACGACCGGGCCGTAATCATGCGGGGAGTAGACGATCTGGCTGGTGCCGGAGGTCGGCATGACGGGATACTTCGCAACACCGCGGAGATTGCCGCCCCACCATGCGCCGTGTCCCTCGAAGCCCTCGACGCCCTCAATGAGGATCAGTGCATAGGGATTCTTTTTGAGAATCGCATTTGCGCAGTCCTCGGCGGCCTTTTTCCAGTTGTTCTCGGCATTGGAGTCATCCCAGATCGCGTCGATCGGAGCGCCGCCGTATTTGCTGTGCGGCTCATTTTTGAGGTCAAAGCCGATCAGCGTATCGTCGCCCTTGTAGTGATCGGCACACCATGCGAGTGTCTCGATCCAGACGTCGGTCGTGACGGTGACCTTTTTGCCGTCTCTGCCGGTGAAGCTCTTGCCGTACCAGAGGCCGTAGTTATGGCCGGAGTTGTTGGATTCCGGGCTGTGAATGTCGATGAATGCCTTGATGCCGTATTTCTTGCACTTCGCGAGCAGGACATCAAAGACCTGCTGGCTGTTCATGGTCGAGCCGTCCGGATTGATGAGATCGACATTGATCGGATAATTCGGATCGTCATTCGGATTGACGCTCTGGATCGGATCGGGATCGCCGACCATCCAGTTGTAGAGCAACTCGGTCGAGACCGGCAGACGCAGGACATTGACGCCGTGCTCTGCGATATCCTTGACCATATCGTCGATATCGCCGCTCCAGAGATAGTGCGGAACACATTCGGTGCAGTTGAAGCCGAACCAGTTTGCGCCGGTCAGCCAGACCTCGTTGCCGTTCTTGTCAAAGAGACGGCTGCCCTCTGCATGGAGCCAGTCATCGGATGTGTCGTCGGCAGCAAAGACCGATGATGATCCGATCGCTGTGTCAGCCATGATGCCTGCGGTGCCGGAGGCTGCGATGGCTGCTGCCAGACAGAGCGCTGACAGATGATGCTTTTTCATGTGATTTCCCCTCTCGAAAAAATGTTTGTTCCGTGCGCAGCACGGAGATTGCGTCGGCGTCGGCGGTACCCGTTTCCGCTTCGGCCGTCCGGACCTGTTTTTGGCATCTGCCGCCCTCCGGGGAGGACGGCAGAGCGTTTGTTATGTCAGATGCACCGGAGCATTAGTTCGGTGCGAGTTCCTCTTTCGTGATGAGCTTTGCGACAAACTTCAAAATTTTGGCTGCATCGTCGAGGACGATCGTTCCCTTGCCGCTGACGGCTGCATTGGCCTTGCCTTGTTTTGTGATGACCGCAGTGTCATCCTCTGCCACATAGCGTGCGATGAGAACGGCATCCGAGACATCGACGATCCCGTTGAGATCGGCATCGCCCCAGAGCGTCGCGCCGGACGGTGTGTCATTCGCAGTGGTTTTGTATGTTGTCGTGGTCACAGGCTGCGGTGCCGTTGTGGTCACTTCAGCGACCGGCGGATCCTCCGGCATCTTCGGATCATCCTTGATGTAGCCGCCCTCGCCGCCGTCGAGATTGGAATTCTTGCCGGAGGCGTAGAACTGTTCGAGGGACATACCGTTCGTGCCGAGCGGTGTCTTGTGGTCAAGGCCGATGTAGGTGCCGTCGGTGGTCTGCCAGAGGGCTTCCTCAAAGAGACCGTACTTCTTCTCGTCCCATGTGGAGAAGGTTGCATCGAGCAGGCCGCCGGTATCGCCGGAATTCGGATTCAGGCACCAGAAGGTGTGGTTGATGTGATGCTCGATCATGAAATCGCGCAGCAGCTCCATCCATTTCTGGTTCTTGCCGGCATCCATATGGCCGCCCCATTCGCCGATCAGCAGGGGCGCGATATCCTCGACATTGATATATGCCCATGTGTCATACCAGTAATCGTCAAGGAGCGACTCTGTCGTGAAGTCCTTGTCGAACCATGTCTGCGCATAGACGGACGGGCCGTAATCATGCGGCGAATAGACGATCTGGCTTGTGCCGGAGTCCGGCTTGACGGGATATTTGCGGACGCCGCGGAGGTTGCCGCCCCACCATGCGCCGTACCACGGAGACTTGTCTGCGGGTGCATTCCAGATATCGGGCGTATCGTAGGTATAGCCCTCTTCGATTTTCGGGAACTGCTCGACGCCCTCAACGAGAATCAGTGCATTCGGATTGACCTTGAGGATCGAATTTGCACACTGCTCCGCGGAATATTTCCAGTTGTTCTTCAGCTCGGTATCATCCCAGCGGGCGATATCGGTCGGACAGGTCGTGCCGTCATAGCCGCGCTTGCCGTGCGGCTCATTCTTGAGGTCATAGGCGATGATCGTATCATCGTTTGCATACTTCTTCGCGAGCCATGTCAGCGAGTCGATCCAGTCCTGCCAGGAAATCCGGTCGCCCTGATTTGCGCCCTTTTCCTTGACGGTCGCCATATCATCGGCGGTCTTGCTGGTGGGCTCATAGTACCACAGCTCGTAGTTGTGGCCGGAGTTGTGGGAGGCGGGGCTGTGAACATCGACGAGCGCCTTGATGCCGTACTTCTTGCATTTCTGCATGATGACATCAAAGACCTCCATGCTGTTCATCTCGGAGCCGTCCTCGTGACAGAAATCCGGATTGAATTTGTACGCATCCTCATTCTTCGGATTCAGGCCCTCGCATTTGTAGGGACTGCCGTTCATCCAGGAGAGCAGAAGCTCCGTGGAGATCGGGAAGCGGATGATGTTGATGCCGCGGTCAGCGACCTGCGACAGCAGCTTGTCCACATCGGCGCTCCAGAGGCCGTGCGGGAAATTTTCGGTACAGTTCATGCCGAACCAGTTTGCACCGGTCAGCCAGACCTCATTGCCGTTCTTGTCGAAGAGACGGCTGCCCTTGGCGTGGAGCCAGTCGTCGTTACCGTCATCGGCAGCCGCGGCGGTATAGGCGTCCTCTGCCGCCGGCCCGGTGTAGTACAGTGCCGAGCCTGCTGCGATGACCGCTGCCAGAAAGACCGGCAGCAAGGCTTTGTTTCTCATTGTGATTACCCCTCTCAAGTTTCATGCTGCTCCGCGGGTACACGCGGATATTGCGGACAGTGCGTTCCGGTTCCCTCAAACCGGTCAGCACTGTTTGGACCGTAGTTCAGAAGATGCCGAAGCGCTTCTTCTCATAGAACGGCTTGCCCTCGGCCACAAGCTCCTTTGCACGGATCGACGCTGCCGGTACGCAGTCAAACGGCAGATCGGAATAGTCTGCGCATTCGGTGGTCAGCGTATTGCCGATCGCTTCGAGATCCGCACTTTCATCGGCTTCGAGCGCGACGAGCAGATAGCGCTCGCCGTTTTCGGTCTCCGGCTTGATATAGGCCTTGCGGACAGCTTTCTGCTTTTTCAGGACAGCCTTGAGCTGCGAGAGCAGATCATCGGTGATCGGATCGGTCTCCGGCTCTGCATCGGCTGCGGCATCCTTTGCGGATTCCATCTCAGCCATTGCCTGACGGATGAGATCCTGCTGCTGCTCGCGGGAATTCTCGACGGCGCCGAGTGCATTCTGCGGCTGCGGCTGCGGCACGGGTGCCGGATTGATATGGACAGGAATCGGGCGGATCGGCGCATCCTCAGCGGGACGGGGTGCGGAGAGCACCGGTGTGCCGCCGTTGTCGCCGATCGCAATGATCTGCTGACGGATCAGGCAGAGTGCGCTGCCGAACGGGTTGATGACAACGCCGTTGATCGCCTCGTTCGCCTTGATGAAATTGTAGAGATCATTGAAATTCATGAGCGCGACCTGAAAGCGCTCACCGGGCTTGCGGTTCTTCTTCAGCTCGACCTCATCCGTGAAAGCGGGCATGAACTTTTCGCCCTTCGGATTGGTCATGATCTGGAAGGAGACACGCGCCTGCATCTGCTCGCCCTCCTTCGGCGGCTCTGCGGGCTGCTCGATCTGGGCAGGCAGGAGATACTGGGCATCAATCGCGGCCTGAAGGAACGCTCTTTCGTGCTCCTGGAAATTCTCAGCATTTTCTTTGTTTGCAAGATCCAGCTTAAAGGTCGCCATCGCATCGACGAGTGCGGGATTGGTGACCGGCTGCATAGGTTCGGGCATTTGGAATCCTCCTAACATAGTCTCATTCGCCGCTTCCGGCGTTCCGGCAGCTGCGCACAGGTGCGCATATCTGCCTATACTATATTCTATCATATTTTCCGGAAAATTGCAAGTGATTTTGAAGATTTCTGCAAATTTCGGAAGGCGCAGAAAAGCGGGCAGATCCGAGGGGGATCCGCCCGCAGTGACATCAGTCTCCGCCTTGCCGTCGCCTGAACAATAAAACCCGCTTAGAGCAGGTGGGTATCCGCCTGTGTATCTCATGCTCCCTTGCAACCGCGGCGCCGGGGCATAAAAGCGGCCGGCGGGCGGGAGGCCTGCAATCTTTAGCACAGAGCTCAGATTCCCTTTTATCAAGTGTTGGATTATATCAAATCAGGCTTGCTCGAACAAGGCAGAATGTCTTGTCGTTGATATTAGTATATCATGTTCGGCACAAAAAATCAATCGGTAAAATTCACCAAATGTTATGCAGAATATTGTGAAACTTTTACACAGATTTTGGAATATTACTCGGCAGCGCCGTCCTCATCTTCGTCTTCGTCATCCTCATCGAGCCGTGCAATGAACAGATCCGCGATCCGCTCATATTCCTCGTCGCTCTCGATCGGCTCCAGGATCTCGTTGCCGTCCTCATCCGTGAGCGCCTGCAAAACGACCAGCTCGACCTCGCCCTCCAGCAGGGCAGCCGGATCCTCGATATGCGGGATCAGCGCAAAATAGACCTTGCCGTCCTCGTCCAGAACATCGACCAGCTCGAAGAGTTTCTCGTTGCCCTCCTCATCGACAAGCGTATAAAGATCGGCATCGTTCATCATTTCATCCATTGGCATATTTTGATCTTGCATTTGCTTCTCCGTTCCGCCGGACTGCATCCGGACTGTATAATTTGCGGCAGCTCCGCATGGTATTATTGTAACCGATTTTGATGAAAATGTCAACCCTGAAGTGTTCAAAAATAATTCACGAAAAATTCAAAAAAAGTTGCCGGAAACTATTGACAAATCACGAGAAATGTGCTATAATAAAGCCATAAGAACAGGAAAGACCCTCCCGGAAAGGACAGAATACCGGTTCTGCGGATCGGAAAACCGCAGGGCGGCTGTCCGGACCAGATCCAGCTTGAAACTGATCTTATATTATGATATGGGTCATGCGGCGTTTCCGGCTTGTTTCCCGTGAAGCAGGCAGCGTGAGACCGGATGTCAGCCGGTCAGGGATCCGCGGCGCAAATTCAGACCCGGAAAGGATGCGTGAGGCCAATGGAAATGGCAGAGTTTGTCCCATTCGTTGGCGCAGGCTCGCGCACATCTTACTCTGTGTAACATAATGCACTCTTTTGCTTGCAGTACATGATGCCGGCAGCATCGAATTCACTGCATATGCGGGTGCGATTCCGATATGGAAACTGACACAGAGCAGAGCCGATCGACGGACCGGTGCGAAAGCAGTGTGCAGCCGCAATGAAGCAAGAGGCAGTTTATATGAACGGTTTGCAGCAGGTGCAGACCGGCAGCGGGTGACGGAAGTCAAAGAGAACGGCTTTCGTGAATGAGCCGCTGAGTCAGACGATGAACGCGCCAATGATGCGATGGGAAAAGGCTCTCTCTCCGTGCGGCGGGAACAGGTGCACGACTGTTCCGCTTAGCTTGGGAACTCCGGAGCATATTCCCGAGAATATGAATAGGTTCCCTCACAAATGCAGCTCTTAAAAGGGCAGCATTTCAAATAAATCTTATGAAGGGATTCCAATATATTCCAGCATCATTAAAATTGAATAACAAATAAGGGGAGGCTCTGGCATGAGAGCCTCCTTTATTTGTGCCCTCATTTTTTCTAAAGTACCTCGGATGCGAACAGAAGCTTGTATTTGGAAAAATAGAACAGTGAGCGTATCTGTGCCTTTAGCAAAACGGCTGTCGGCCCTGCCGACCGGCTGTCGGCCCTGCCGACCGGCTGTTGACCCTGCCGACCTGGGCTTGACAAAGGGGCGGATTTTGTGGTATACTGGCTTGAATCAACTATATATAAATAACCGTCTGAACAACCGCAAAAGAAAGGATGTGCCATAAAATGGATATTCAGGAAATTTTCCGGCAGTATCCGTATTTCCGCGAAGCGGCAACAGCCTTTGTCGTCATCTTTGTCAATATCTGCGCGCTCGTCATTCTGATCGCCGCCGGCCGCGAACGCCGCCGCGGTGACCGCAGATGGGCAAAGGAAAGCAAGGGCTATATGCTCGTCTGTCAGGGGCAGACCTATCCGCTCAGCGCCGCCGAGATCCTCATCGGCCGTCACCCCTCCGCGGATATCTGCTTTCCCGAAACCGAAATTTCGCGCTTCCATGCGCTGCTGACATTTTCTAACGGCCGCTGGCAGATCGAGGATGCCGGCGCGCATAACGGCGTCATCGTCAACGGCAGACGCATCAGCGGCCCCTGCACCCTCCACCGCAATGACGCGATCACGATCGGCAAGCGCAGGCTTGTCGTCGTCAAAGGCGAAAGGATGTGAATGCTATGGCAAAGAATTCAACCAAGCCGCTCTCGCATCCGCTCCTGCTTCTGCTCATTCTGATCGCGCATACCGCTATGATGGTGCTGGTCATTTTTTCCTTCGGCATCAATGCGGAGGTCGTCAAAATGGCAGTGGCCGTGCTGCTCGCGGATGTTGCCGGATCTGTCATATTACAGATCGTTCAGCGCGAGGCCTGCACTGTCGATACGGTCATGCTGCTCGTCATCGGCATGAGCACGATCTATCAGTCCTGCTTCGGCGGTCTGTCCTTTGCCCTCAAGCATTATATCTTCGGGCTGGCAGCCTTTCTCATGTGCCAGATCTCCTATGCGGTCACGCGCAACCCCTACCGCGCCGAGCGCTGGAAGCCGGCATGGTATGTGCTGTTCTTCGCACTGGTCGCCGCGATCCTGCTGCTGACCGGCAGCCGCAGTATGTGGATCGACCTCGGCTTTATCACGATCCAGCCCTCGGAATTCGTCAAGCCGGTCTTTGTGCTGATCGCCGCAAGCTCGATCCGCACGCAGCTCAACAAGAAAACCTTCCTCGGCATCCATTTCGTGCCGGATAATCTGATGCTCATTCTCTGCACGGTCGTGATTGCCGGTCTGCAATGGTGGTGCCGTGACCTCGGCTCACTGCCGACATTCGTTGCCGTCGCGGGCTTCGGATTCCTGCTGCGGTTCTGCTATCTGCGGGAGAAATTCTCCGTCCGGCTGATCGTATTTCTCGCCGGCTGCGCGGTCGTTGCGGGTGTGCTTGCATGGAAGCTCGCACCGGCCTATGTGCAGGAGCGTCTGCATTCCGATATCTGGTCGGATATGTCCGGCACCGGCTATCAGCAGGTCAAGGCGCTGACGGCTGTTGCGGAGGGCGGATGGTTCGGCAAGGGCGCCGGAAACGGTACGCTGATCCGCGTTGCGGCATCGCGCACGGATATCGTATTCTCGACGATCTGCGAGGAGTGGGGACTGTTCACCGGCATGATGACAGTCATTCTGGTGCTGTTCCTGCCGGCCTCGATCCTGACCGTTCCGCCGCGCAGCTATTATCACTCCGGTCTGGCGGTCGGTGTGGCGGCGGTCTTTATGGTGCAGATGACGCTGAATATCTTCGGCTCCTGCAATGTGATCCCGTTCACGGGCGTCACGATCCCGTTTATTTCGCAGGGCGGCAGCTCGATGCTGTCAAGCGGCATTCTCGCCGGATTTCTCAAGGCGGCACAGGCGCCTGTCCTGACGGATCCCGTTCTGAAGAAGAAAGGGGGCGCGTGATATGCAGCAGCAGAATGAACCCGTTCTGAATACTGCGGCCGTTCCGAGTATGCGCAGAGCCGGAAAATGGACGGCGCTTTTGCTGACGGCGTTCTTTATCGGCCTGATCTATCTCGCATACCGGCTCATCACGCAGTCCTCGTTCTATATGGCGAAATCCGGCGCCGCGACCTACGGCAAGGTCGTTGACCGCACCGGCGATGTGCTGTTCGACGGCACGCAGCCGCTCTCGAATTACGGCTGGGGACAGTTCGCGGATGTCGGCAATCTGATCGGCGATACCAGCGGACAGATGAGCAATACGATCGTTGCGAAGAATATCGGTCTGCTGGCAAATTACAGCTTCACCTACGGCAACAATGCCGGAACGACCGTTCTGGAGACGACGCTGCTGCACAGCGCGAACCGCGCCGTCAGCAATGCATTCGGCATGAAGAACGGCACGGCGATCGCCTATAACTGGAAGACCGGCGAGGTGCCTGTCTGCGTCAGCAAACCTTGTGTCGATATCGCACAGGGCTATGAAGGTCTCGCGGCGATGCCGGAGGGCAGCCTGCTCTGCAAGGCATTCTATCCGACGGTTCCCGGCTCGACGCAGAAGGTCTCGACGCTGCTGGCGGCCTATGAATCCGCGGGTGTCGAAAAAATCAATGCACTGCAATACGAATGCACCGGCTCGTGGACGAATCCGAACGGCGACGACATTCACTGTCACGCGGAATTCGGCCACGGCGTACAGGATCTCGCGGCGGCATTCGCGAACAGCTGCAATCCGTATTTCGCACAGCTCGTGCAGTCCGGCAATGTGCCGCTCTCCGATATCATCCGCACCTATCAGCATATGGGCTATGCGGTCAACGGCAGCGAGGCGGACAGCTTTGACCTCAACGGCATCACGATCCAGCCCGGCTCGACAACACTGACGAACAAGGATGAATTCGAGACGGAATGGGGCGCGCTCGGTCAGGGCAAAACGCTTGTCAGCCCCTATCAGCTCATGCTCTTTCAGGGCGCGGTCGCAAACGGAACGGGCTCCGCTGTGAAGCCCTATCTGCTCCGCTCCAAAACCGCTCCGGACGGCAAGGTCAGTTCCCTTGCATCGACACAATACACTTCACAGATGTTTTCGCCGGTCGCTGCGCAGGCAGTGCAGGATGTCATGACGAAAAATGCCGCGAATAATTACAGCTTAGTGCTGGGCGGCTATACCTGCGGCGTGAAGAGCGGTACGGCACAGATCAAGCGCACGGACAAGTCCTACGAAAATTCGTTCCTTGTCGGCTACTGCCTTGATGAAAGCTGTCCGGTTGCGTTCTGCGTGATGATCGAGGAACGCGAGCAGTGGGATGTCACGGCGGCACAGATCGTAAGAGTGCTGCTGGATTCCCTGAACGGCCAGATAGGGGGCTGAGCATGAAACACAAGGGAATGCGGCTGGCGGCGCTGCTTGCGGCCGCGATGCTGCTGCCGTGCGGCTATTCCGCTGCGGCGGAGGATGCAGAGGAGCCAGCGCTGCAATATGCGGAAGTACCGGTGGAGCGGTTCACCGTTTCCGGACTGGCACCGCAGGCAGAGACAGACATTGACCGTGCGGAATGGTATTTTGCCGAGTGGGAGGATGCGCATTACATCTTCCTGCCTTCAACGGCAGACCGCAGTCATCTGACGGTCACCTATACGCTGCCGGAGGGCAGAAAGGAGCTGCTGCTCGACGGCGAGAAGCTGGAATCCGGAAAGGAGACCGGCCGCTTTGCGGAAAAGGACAGCTTTGCGCTGACCGTTGACGGCGAGGACTGCGGCGAGCTGCGCGTGATGCAGTCGGATATTCCTTGTGCATTCATGGAGCTGACGGATCATACGATCGAGGAGCTGAGTGCATCGAAGAATAATGTTTCGGCGGGCTCGGCGGTCTTTTTCGATGCAGACGGCGGAATCCAGTATCAGGGCGGGATCGAAAAATTCAAGGGGCGCGGCAATTCCTCATGGAGCTATTCGATCCGCAAGCCCTTCAATTTCAAGCTCTCGGAAAAGGCCGATCTTTACGGCATGGGCAAGGCAAAAAAATGGGCGCTGCTCAGCAACTGGAATGATCAGAGCAATCTGCGCAATGCAGTCGCCTTTGCGCTGGGACGGCAGTGCGGTCTGCCGTATTCGATAGAGTCGCGCTTTGTTGATATCTACCTGAACGGCGAATATTACGGCACCTATGAGCTGGCCGAGCGCGTAGAGATCCAGTCGAACCGCGTCGGCATCACGGATCTTGAAAAGGCGGCTGAGAAGGCAAACGAAAAGGAGCTTTCGCAGTATCCGCTGAAAATTGAGGGCGGCACCTTCCGCGGCGAGGAGGCGGGCAGCTACCGCTATTATGAAATCCCGAATGATCCGGCGGATATCACCGGCGGCTATCTGGTGCAGTTCCAGATGCGCTGGCGCTCGGCGGGGGCTGAGTTTGTCACGAGCCGCGGGCATCTGATGGAGATCGTCGAGCCGGAATATCCGAGCAAGGCGCAGGTGGAATATTTCCGCGCATTCGTGCAGGATATGGAGGATGCGATCTATTCGGAGGACGGATACAATGCAAAGGGAAAGCATTATTCCGAGTATCTCGATGTGGAATCCTTTGCGCTCGGCTACCTCATTCAGGAGATCACCGAAAATCCGGACGGCGCACAGACGAGCTTCTATTTCTGGAAGGATTCCGATCTGACCGGCGACGGGAAGCTGCATTACGGACCGCCGTGGGACTTCGATCTCGCATTCGGCAATTACGGCATCGGTCTCAAGCGGCCGGACGGCGGCACGAGCTATACCTCCGTGACCGAGAATCTCTATCCGCTCTATATGAATCTGACCGGCTATGACGAGAATCATCCGGAGCGCGGAAATGAGAAGGAATCTATTCTGATGAAGCTCTGGCAGAAGGATGAATACATCCGGCTGGTGGCGGAGCTGTATGCGGAGCGCTTTGATGCGCAGCTGATCGCGCTGTCCGATCCGGAGCAGGAGGGCGGCAGCGGCATTCAGCAAATGGCGGATGCGATCGCGAATGCAATGGCGATGCACAATATGCGTTGGCATATGTACGATGTCTACCCCTACAAAACGCTCGGCAGCTTCACCGGCAGAACATGGGAGGCAAATGTCGAATTTCTCCGGAAATTTGTGCAGCGGCGGCAGAAATATCTTTCGACGGTATTTGTCAATGAGGTGATCGGCCGCGATGCATCCAAAGCGGATGCGGTCATTGAATCTGCGCTCCCGCTCTATGATGAACCGGAACAGCAGCTGCTTGCTGCGTACCGCGCCGAGCTTGCCGAACGCTTTGCGGAGACAGCGACAATTCCGGAGGCCGACGCGCTGCTCGCGGAGGCTGCACCGATGCTGGATACGCTTCCGCAGACGGAGCTGAGCGGTGATTTCAATGTGGACGGCGCGGTGAATGTGCTGGATGCGCAGTCGCTGCTGGTGTTCGTCACGGAGCGCTTCACCGGTCTGGACGTCAGCGCGACCGCGACGCAGGAGCGCAACGGCGATGTCAACAGAAGCGATATGCTCGATACCGCTGATGCACAGCATATCCTGCTGCACTACACGGCGGCGCTGACGGGAAGCGAATACAGGCTGCCGGTGCGGTGACGGATACGTTACAAATTGTTCATTATATGTTCATAATTCGTTCATAAATAAATGTGCGGAATATGGTATAATAAATAGACCGTTTACGCGGATTCGGGAGTATGCCTGCCGTTTGCAGGAGGTCTTCACCTTCCCCCACCTGCGTTTACCGGATTCAATCAACAGAAAGAGGTGAAATTCATGCTGCGTAAGGAAGAAAAGACGGAGGTCATCCTTGCGAATGCGACCCACGAGGGCGATACCGGTTCTCCTGAGGTGCAGATCGCGATCCTGACCCGCCGTATCAATGACCTGAATGCTCATCTGAAGGAGCATAAGCACGACCACCACTCCTACCGTGGTCTGCTCAAGATGGTCGGACGCCGCCGCAATCTGCTCGGTTACCTGAAGAAGAAGGACATCGAGCGCTACAGAGCGACGATCGAGCGCCTTGGCCTGCGTAAGTAATTGCGCAAAAGGGGAGGGAGGAACGCCTCCTTCCCCTTATTATTTTAGTCTGATCTCTCCCGCCGGGCTTAGCATGAAATCATGTGCCGCAGCGCGATGCAGGATATGATTTTATGCTAAACGACGAGAGAATAGTGCAATATGAAAAAGGAGGCTGATTCTGAAATGTTTGAGAATCACAAGATTTTTAAGACAACATTCTGCGGCCGCGAGCTGACCGTGGAAACAGGCAAGACCTGTGAGCTGGCAAACGGCTCCTGCTGGGTGCGCTGCGGCGATACCGTCGTCATGGCGAATGTCACCGCGAGCGAGAAGCCGCGTGACGGCATTGATTTCTTCCCGCTTTCCGTCGATTACGAGGAGCGCCTCTATTCCGTCGGCCGCATCCCCGGCAGCTTCATGAAGCGCGAGGGCAAGCCCTCTGAGCACGCGATCCTCACTTCCCGCTGCGTGGACAGACCGATCCGTCCGCTCTTCCCGAAGGATATGCGCAATGATGTCGCAGTCGTCATGACCGTTCTGGCAGTCGATCAGGATGTCATGCCGGAGATCCTCGGCATGATCGGTACCTCCGTCGCGATCTCGATCTCCGATATCCCGTGGAACGGCCCGATCGGCGGCGTTGAGGTCGGCCTTGTGGACGGCGAGATCATTCTCATGCCGACCAAGGAGCAGCGCGCTGTCTCCGATCTGAAGCTGACCGTTGCCGCAACTGCCGAGAAGATTGTCATGATCGAGGCGGGCGCCAATGAGGTGCCGGAGGATCTGATGCTCGAATGCATCCTCAAGGCACATGAGGAGATCAAGAAGCTCGTTGCCTTCATCAGCGATATCCGCAAGGAGATCGGCAAGCCGAAGTTCACCTTCGAGTCGATGGAGGTCGATCACGAGCTGTTCGATGCGATCGCAGATTTCGCACGCAAGGATGTCGAATTTGCGCTCGATACCAATGATAAGAATGTCCGCGAAGCAAGACTGCTCCCGATCAAGAACGCGATCCACGAGAAGTTCGATGCCGACAACGCAGAGCGCATCGGCATGATCGACGAGTGCATCTACAAGCTCCAGAAGACGATCGTCCGCGAGTGGCTCTATCAGGGCAAGCGCGTGGACGGCAGAAAGATCGACGAGATTCGTCCGCTGGCCGCAGAGGTCGGTGTGCTGCCGCGTGTTCACGGCTCCGGCCTGTTCACCCGCGGTCAGACACAGGTGCTGACCGTTGCAACGCTCGGCCCGTTCTCCGATGCACAGCGCATTGACGGTCTGGATGAGAACGAGGAAACCAAGCGCTATATGCACCAGTACAACTTCCCGTCCTATTCCGTCGGCGAGACCAAGCCGTCCAGAGGCCCCGGCAGACGTGAGATCGGCCACGGTGCCCTCGCAGAAAAGGCGCTGGTTCCGGTTCTGCCGTCCGTGGACGAGTTCCCGTATGCGATGCGCCTTGTTTCTGAGGTTCTCAGCTCCAACGGCTCGACCTCGCAGGGCTCGATCTGCGGCTCTACGCTCGCACTCATGGATGCAGGCGTTCCGATCAAGGCGCCGGTCGCCGGTATCTCCTGCGGCCTTATCACCAAGCCGGATTCCGATGAATTCATGACCATGGTCGATATTCAGGGCCTTGAGGATTTCTTCGGCGATATGGACTTCAAGGTCGGCGGTACGCACAAGGGCATCACCGCAATTCAGGTCGATATCAAGGTTGACGGTCTGACACCGGCGATCATCAAGGAAGCATTCGAGAAGACCCGCAAGGCGCGTCTCTACATTCTCGATGAGATCATGCTGAAGGCAATTCCGGAGGTGCGCGAGACAGTTTCCGAGTACGCTCCGAAGATGCTCCAGACCCGCGTTCCGGTCGATAAGATCCGCGAGGTCATCGGCTCCGGCGGAAAGGTCATCCAGAAGATCTCCGCAGAATGCGATGTCAAGATCGACATCAATGAGGACGGCAGCGTGTTCGTTTCCGGCATTGATCTGGCAAATGCGAGAAAGGCGATCCAGATCGTTGATACGATCGCAAACGGTCCGGAGATCGGCGCGATCTACAAGGGCAAGGTCACGGGCATCCAGAGCTTCGGCGCATTCGTTGAGATCGTTCCGGGCAAGGAGGGACTGGTTCACATCTCCAAGCTGGACAAGCAGCGCGTCGAGAAGACCGAGGATGTTGTCTCGCTGGGCGATGAGATCGTTGTCAAGGTCATGGAAATTGACGAGCAGAAGGGCAAGATCTCGCTCTCCAGAAAGGATGCACTGGCTGAGCTGGAGGCAAGAAAGCAGCTTGTTTCTGACGAAAACGCGTAAGACATATGCAGACCGGAGCGGGTGCTTCGGTCTGCTTTTGCAAGGGAGGTATTTATGAAAAAGTATTTCTGGATCGCGGCAGCAGCCTGTCTGCTGCTGAGCGGCTGCGGCGGGAATGCCGAAAGCACGCAGGCTCCCGCAGCGGAAGCGTCAGCTGCACAGCAGGAGGATACACGGAAGCTGGAATCCTCTCTGCCGGAGCAGCCGAAGCCGCTTCAGCCGGGTGAGGTCGATAACGGCTGGAGAAAGGCTTACCGGGATATCATTCTCGGAAGCGGCGCAAAGCGCTTTTCACTGCCGCTGATCGACAATGACGAGACGCCGGAGCTGGTTCTGTATTTTTCGGAGCTGAATCAGTCCGCGCACGCTGACAGTCCGCATCTGTATGTGTATACCGGCGGAACGGTGACGGATCTTGGCTCGCAGACGGACGGCGGCTGGGATACATTCGGTTATTATGAGCGGAAGGGCATCGTTGTGGCCAGCTTTACATCCACGGGCAGCGGCCAGCTGACCTATCAGCGGCTGGATCGCGGCAGCCTTGTCACGGAACATGAGGTCAGCACGACGCTTCTGCCCTCGGATGACGGCGCAATGGAATATACGATCGACGGCGTGGCGGCGACGGAAGCGGATGCGGACGCGCTGGCTGAGCAGTATGACAAATCCGCATACAAGACGAGTACAGGTGATCATCCGGCGGAGGATGCGGCATCCGTGCTCGGCGTCAGCTGAGTGCGGAAACTATATAATATAATAGTGCAGGAAAACAGCGCCCGCGGTCTGCGGATCGCGGGCGAATTTTTGATGTTGGCAGAATATACAAAAAAGCCGATTTGAAGTATATTCAATTTCTCTGAAATAAGTATTGCTATTTTCAGCCGCGTATGCTATAATATAAAGGCTGATGCACAAGATATACGAAGAAACTGCGAGGTTGCGGCTGTGGCCGGTAATTCGCAGCGGAGTATGTCCGCTAGACGGGCGATTTGAGATATTGCACTGTGTGTGTGAAAATGCTGCGAAACCGCAGGCTACGGTTGAAGGAGTCGGCTTTGTGATCTTACGGACAAGGCTGAAAGGAAAACCGCACCGGCAGGTCGTGAGCCTTTTTGCGTACAAAATGCAGGAAGCACATTTCTGCGTCTCATTTCACGGAAGCCCGATGCAAGGAACATCTTGCAGCGGGGTTTTTTATGGACTTCGGGTTCAGGGAACACGCGGGACGGTTGTAAGAGCCGCGGCGCGGAATTTCCGATGAAATACACATAGGCATTTCACTTCATGTCCCCTCACAAGCAAACAAAAATCTGAAGGAGGCTAATCAAGTGGCAGGCAGCGAAAAACTGAGAATCCGGATCAAGGGCTATGAGCACGCAACTGTCGATGCGGCGGCGGCGAGAATCGTCGAGACCGCAAAGCGCGGCGGCGCACAGAAGGTTTCGGGACCGATCCCGCTCCCGACCGACAAGGAGATCGTTACGATCCTCCGCGCAGTCCACAAGTACAAGGACAGCCGTGAGCAGTTTGAAATGCGCACACATAAGCGCCTGATCGACGTCCTGCGCCCGACAAAGGCGACGATGGACGCTCTCACCAGACTGGAGATCCCCGCAGGTGTTGAGATCAACATGGAGATGAAATAATCTCACTGCAAAGAGGATTCCGCAAATGGCAGCCGACTTCTTCATAAGGCTGCCGGTCATGTTGGCAGATGCCAACCAATAACCGTAAGGAGGAAACCACAATGAAGAAAGCCATTCTTGGCAGGAAGATCGGTATGACACAGATCTTCGATGAGTCCGGCAAGGTCGTGCCGGTAACGGTCGTTGAAGCAGGCCCCTGCTTCGTCGTTCAGAAGAAGACCGTTGAAAATGACGGCTACAACGCGATCCAGGTCGGCTTCGGCGCTGCAAAGGCAGACAAGGTCAACAAGCCGATGAAGGGTCATTTCGACAAGGCAAACACCGGTGCGCTCCGCACACTGCGTGAGTTCCGCCTCGATGACTGCGATTCCTTCAATGTCGGCGATGCGATCCAGCCCGATATCTTCGCGGCAGGCGATATCGTTGATGTGCAGGGAACCAGCAAGGGCAAGGGCTATGCAGGTCCGATCAAGCGCTACGGCCAGCACAGACTGAAGGAGACCCACGGTACCGGTCCGGTCCACCGTCAGGCGGGCTCCATGGGCGCCTGCTCCTCTCCGTCCCGTATCTACAAGGGCAAGGGTTTGGCAGGTCACATGGGTGCTGAGACAGTCACCGTGCAGAACCTCAGAATCGTTTCCGTTGATGCTGAGAATCATCTCATCGCAGTCCGCGGCGCGATCCCGGGTCCGAAGGGCAGCCTCGTCACCATCACCAACAGCGTGAAAAAGGGTTAAGGAAGGAGGAAATCAGAAATGGCAAATGTTCCTGTTTATGATATGAACGGCGCGAAGGTTTCCGAAACCGAGCTCAACGACGCTGTGTTCGGCATCACTCCGAACGAGGGCGTCATGCACGCAATGGTCGTGAATTATCTCGCAAATCAGCGTCAGGGTACACAGTCCACACTGACCAGAACTGAGGTCAGAGGCGGCGGCAGAAAGCCGTACCGTCAGAAGGGCACAGGTCATGCCCGTCAGGGTTCGATCCGCGCTCCGCAGTGGTACCACGGCGGCGTCGCACTCGGCCCGAAGCCGAGAAGCTACCGCTTCTCCCTGAACAAGAAGGTCCGCCGTCTGGCAATGCTCTCCGCATTCTCCCAGAAGGTCATCGACCAGAATCTGATCGTTATCGACAGCATTACAGTCGAGGGCTACAAGACCAAGACGATCGTCAAGATGCTCGATGCTCTGAAGGTCGCAGGCAAGGCTCTCATCGTTACGCAGGACGCTGACAAGAACGTCTACAAGAGTGCTGCAAATATTCCGGGCGTCAAGACGGCTGCCGTCAATACCCTGAATGTTTACGACATCCTCAACTATGACGCATTCATCGTCAGCAAGGGCGCTGTCGCAAAAATCGAGGAGGTGTATGCAAAATGAAGGCACCGCAGGATATCATTCTGAAGCCCGTCATCACCGAGCAGAGCACCGATCTTCTGCCGCAGGGCAAGTACACCTTCAAGGTCGCAAAGGATGCGAATAAGCTTGAGATTGCCGATGCAGCCGAAAAGCTCTTCCATGTCGAAGTTACCAAGGTCAACACCGTGAACGTCCGCGGCCGCGAAAAGCGCGTCGGCAGATTCACCGGCAAGACCGCAAGCTGGAAGAAAGCGATCGTTACGATCAATCAGGAGCCGGGCACCGATGCCAGCGGCAAGAAGCTCAACGGCTCGATCGAGTTCTTCGACGGTATGTTCTAAGCTGCAAATCAGCAGCATTTGTATGGGAGTCATGCTCCCGATAAGTAAGCATTGAAACTAGAGGAGTGAAAACAAATGGCAATCAAGGCTTATAAGCCGACTACTCCGGGCCGCCGCGGCATGACCGTGACTGACTACTCCGGTCTCTCCAAGGGAGGTCCTGAGAAGTCTCTCTGCGTCACGCTCAAGAAGAAGTCCGGCCGCAATAACTACGGCAGAATCACCGTTCGCCATCACGGCGGCGGCAACCGTACCAAGTACAGAATCATCGACTTCAAGCGCAACAAGGACGGCATGAACGCAACCGTCATGACTCTTGAGTACGATCCGAACCGCAGCGCATTCATCGCTCTCGTTCAGTACGAGGACGGCGAGAAGCGCTACATTCTCGCACCGAACGACCTCAAGGTCGGCGACACTGTCCGCTCCGGTGCAGACTGTGACATCAAGCCGGGCAATGCGCTTCCGCTGAGCGCGATCCCGGTCGGTACCTTCATCCACAACATCGAGCTCTATCCGGGCAAGGGCGGTCAGCTCGTTCGTTCCGCCGGCAACCAGGCACAGCTCATGTCCAAGGAAGGTGCGTACGCACTGGTTCGTCTGCCCTCCGGTGAGATGAGAAAGGTTCCGGTCATCGGCAAGGCAACGATCGGTCAGGTCTCCAACATCGACCACATCAATGTCCACATCGGAAAGGCCGGCCGTACCCGTCACATGGGTATGCGTCCGACAGTCCGCGGTTCCGTTATGAACCCGAANNCAGGTTCTGATTTCTCTGAGATCACAAAGGATACTCCGGAGAAGTCCCTGATCGTTTCCATCCCGAAACATTCTGGTCGCAATAATCAGGGTAAGATCACTGTTCGTCATCATGGCGGCGGTGCTAAGAAAAAATACAGAATCATTGATTTCAAGAGAAACAAAGACGGTATTCCTGCTACTGTAATCGGTATCGAGTATGATCCGAACAGATCCGCGAATATCGCACTCATCTGCTATGCAGACGGACAGAAAGCATATATCCTTGCTCCTGAAGGCCTGACAGACGGTATGAAGGTCATGAACGGCGCAGAGGCTGAGGTTCGCGTGGGCAACTGCCTGCCGCTGGAGAACATCCCGGTTGGTACACAGGTTCACAATATCGAGCTTCATCCGGGCAAGGGCGGCCAGATGGTCCGCGCAGCAGGCATGAGCGCACAGCTCATGGCAAAAGAGGGCAAGTATGCTACACTTCGTCTTCCCTCCGGCGAGATGAGAATGGTTCCGATCAACTGTCGTGCTACGATTGGTGTGATCGGTAATGGAGACCACAACCTGATCAACATCGGTAAAGCAGGACGGAAACGTCACATGGGCATCCGCCCGACAGTACGCGGTTCTGTTATGAACCCGAATGACCATCCGCACGGCGGTGGTGAGGGCAAGTCCCCGGTCGGACGTCCGGGTCCTGTAACCCCGTGGGGCAAGCCTGCTCTGGGTTACAAAACCCGTAAGCACCACAAGCCTTCCGATAAGCTCATCGTGAAGCGCCGCAACGGTAAATAAGAAAGGAGGCTGACGAACCATGAGCAGAAGTGTGAAAAAGGGCCCGTTTGTTCAGGAAGCCCTTTATAAGCGTGTTGTCGCTATGAATGAAACCGGTGAAAAGAAGGTTCTCAAGACATGGAGCCGTTCTTCTACGATTTTCCCGGAATTTGTCGGCCACACCTTCGCCGTCCATGACGGACGCAAGCACGTTCCGGTCTTCGTGACCGAGGAAATGATCGGCCACAAGCTCGGCGAGTTTGCACCGACCAGAACGTTTAAGGGCCATGCCGGTTCCAAGACATCCAACAACGGCAAGAAGTAATCGGAAGGAGGAAATAACGCATGGCACAGAATGAAATGAACTACGAGCCGGAAGCGAAGGCGATCCTCCGCGGCGAACGCATCTCCCCCAGAAAGGTGCAGATCGTTCTCGACCTGATCCGCAATCAGCCGGTTGACAAGGCGCTCGCCGCGCTCGACCTGACCCCGAAGGCAGCCTGCCCGATCGTCAAGAAGCTGCTGAATTCCGCGATCGCAAATGCGGACAACAATCATTCCATGAATAAGGAAGCTCTTTATGTTGCAGCCTGCTATGTCGGTCCGGGCCCGATCCTCAAGCGGATCCAGCCGCGCGCACAGGGCAGAGCATTCCGCATCAACAAGCGCACCTCGAATATCACCATTATTCTGAAGGAAAGGGAGGCATAATCCATGGGACAGAAAGTCAATCCGCACGGCATGAGAGTCGGCATCATTAAGGACTGGGATTCCCGCTGGTTCGCTGATAAGAAGCATTTCGGCGACACGCTCGTTGAGGATTATAACCTCCGCGAGTTCATCAAGAAGACACTCTATGCAGCAGGCATTGCACGCGTCGAGATCGAGCGCCTGCCGGAGAAGGTCCGCATCCACATCCACTGCGCAAAGCCGGGTCTGATCATCGGCAGAGGCGGTGCTGAGATCGACAAGCTCCGCGCAAACATCGAGAAGCGCATCGGCAAATCCGCTGCGATCAACATCATCGAGATCAAGAACATGGATCTTTCCGCACAGCTCGTTGCCGAGAAGATCGCTGCTGACCTCGAAAACCGTGTATCCTTCCGCCGCGCCATGAAGGGTTCCATCGGCAGAACGATGAAGTCCGGCGCGAAGGGCATCAAGATCAAGTGCGGCGGCCGTCTCGGCGGTGCTGAAATCGCACGTTCTGAGTGCTATCACGAGGGTACCATCCCGCTGCAGACCATCCGCGCCGATATCGACTACGGCTTCGCTGAGGCGAACACCACCTACGGCAGAATCGGCATCAAGGTTTGGATCTACAAGGGCGAGATCCTGAAGGGCGACGCTGCAAAGGCTGCCGCAAGCAAGGAGCGCTATGAGCGCAAGAACGACCGCTCCCGCGACAACAGACGCCGCAGAGATGACCGCAACGGCGGTGACCGCGGCGACCGCAGACCGCGCCGCGATTTCAACGGCAACGGCAACGGCGACCGCAGACCGCGCGGTGACCGCCCGATGAACAGAAGAGAAGGAGGTTCCGCAAATGCTGCTTCCAAAGAGAGTTAAGTATCGCCGCGTTCACAGAGGCCGTCTCACCGGCAAGGCATACCGCGGCAATAAGGTAGTATACGGCGATTTCGGCCTGGTGGCTCTTGAACCGTCCTGGATCACTTCCAACCAGATCGAGGCAGCCCGTATCGCAATGACCCGCCGTATCAAGCGCGGCGGTAAGGTTTGGATCAAGATCTTCCCGGATAAGCCGATCACTGAGAAGCCGGCTGAGACCCGAATGGGTTCCGGTAAGGGTTCTCCTGAGTACTGGGTCGCGGTTGTCAAGCCGGGCAGAGTCATGTTCGAGATCGGTGCCGATAAGGATAAGCCGATTTCGCAGGAGGATCTGAAGGACGCACTGCGTCTGGCAATGCACAAGCTGCCGGTCAAGTGCAAGATCGTTGCAAAAGATGAGCAGGCAGGAGGTGCAGAGGCATGAAGGCATCCGAGATCAGAGATATGAGCTATGAAGAAATGGCTGCGCAGCTCCAGACTTTGAAAGAGGAGCTTTTCAACCTCCGTTTCCAGCTCGCGGCGAATCAGCTCGAGAACACCGCAAGACTCAAGGCAGTCAAGAAGGACATCGCCAGAGTCAAGACTTGTATGCGTGCAGCACAGTCTGCCAACGCATAAGGAAGGAGGACGAAAGTCATGAGTGAAGCAACTGCAAGAAACCTGCGCAAGACCCGTACGGGTAAGGTCGTCAGCGACAAGATGGATAAGACCGTCGTCGTTGCAATCGCTGACAATGTTCAGCATCCGCTCTACAAGAAGATCGTCAAGCGCACCATTAAGCTCAAGGCTCACGATGAGAACAATGAGTGCAGAATCGGCGACCGCGTGCTCGTCATGGAGACCCGTCCGCTTTCCAAGGACAAGAGATGGCGCGTTGTCGAGATCATTGAAAAGGCGAAATAATTTTTCCGTCAGAATGAAACAAGTACCCATTCAGCAGATCCGAACGGCAAAATCCGTGCGGAGCGACGGGTACGGTACAGATAGGAGGAACCTGCTGTGATTCAAATGCAGTCTTACTTAAAGGTTGCAGACAACACCGGCGCAAAGGAGCTTATGTGCATCCGCGTGCTGGGCGGCACCCGCAGACG
>DGSY01000003.1 GCA_002394125.1 Ruminococcus sp. UBA4350 | reverse complement strand
TATAACCTCTATGTATACAATTATAGCTGATGTGTTACAGTTTGTCAAGGGGTTTTTTGAAAAAATCAAAAAAAACAGGAAGATACCTCGAAATGAAGTATCTTCCTGTTTGATCGTTATAGCGTGCTGTATCGGTCACTTAATATAGTAGCTGTGAAACTACTATACCGGCGCAGTCCTTTGAAGCGGGTGATTTTTGTTTGCCGAATTATGAGAACAATGTCGCGATGCGGCGCTTGGAATGCGGCGGCGTATAAACCCATTCGTCCATATGGGAGCCCGCAAAGAAATACCGGATCGGCGGCGGCGGACAGCTTTCGTCAAAGACATCCACGATCGCCAGCTTGATCTTCATGCGCTCCGGCACGATGCTCTTGATGAACACGCTTGCGCGCTGTCCCGGCCGGACGCCCTGCCGCAGATCGGCCAGCCCTGCCAGATTCGGTGCCAGCTCGATGAAAATGCCGTAATCCTCGACCGAGCGCACGATGCCCGCGACCGTCTCACCGGCGGTAAAGCAGGCGGCGTTCTCTGCCCATGTGCCGAGCAGCTCCTTATGCGTCAGCAGAACGCGGCCGTTCTCGAAGCCCTTGACCATCACGCGGATCTCGTCTCCGACGCGGAATCTGTCCGCCGGATGCGAAATGCGGGAGACGGAGATCGCGTCGATCGGGATCAGCGACGGCACACCGCAGCCGATATCGACAAAGCATCCGAACGGCGCCAGATGCGTCACGCGCGCTGGGATCACATCTCCGGCGCGCAGACGGCTGATATATGCGGCGCGGCACTGCTCCTGCACGGCGCGGCGCGAGAGAACGGCGTAGGGCTCGCCGCTGCCGTCATGCTCAATGCGCAGAACGGTGAAGCAGACCGGTTTATTGACGCGTGAGATCAGCGCGATGTCACGCGTCGTCCCCTCGCTGATGCCGAGCGCGCCCTCGCTGCGCGGAATGAGCCCGCGCATACAGGGCAGATCAACGTGCAGATTGTGTTCTCCGTCGCAGACGCGGACACGCGCCTCCAGACGCTGTCCGGTCGCGATCGCATCCCGCAGACCGGCCTCCGAGCCGATTGCGGCGGCATTCTGCGGCGAGCCGAGAAAGCTGCCTTCCGGTAAGTAACAAGATTGCTGTTCCATTTCGACCTCCAGATCCTTTTGTTCAGATTTTTTTTGATTGCGGCACAGCGGCGGCAGCGCCGTCACAGACCGTTGCCGCATCACTCTTATTTTACTCGCTCTGCCTGTCGGGAAAGGGCGAATCCGCTGATTCGCTGGAAATCTTTCGGAACTGCTTGTCGAACCATGAAAAAAACGTGCTGACAGCACACCTGTCCGCCACACACGGACAGTCTCGAAAAAATGACGAAATTAAAAACCACGCAAATACGGCATTTCTGTGCGGTTAGCTTGTGCTGATTCATGGATTCGCACGAAAAATGTCCGGAATTGTTGTGCATTTTTTATCTTGATTTTTTGTGCTATATATAGTATAATACATAATTGATATATTGTGTATCATATATCCTCAGAATTTGCTGTTTTTCCGGCAAAAAACGACGCAGCCGGCCCGCTGCAAAGATGCCGGAAAACTGTCCGCGGGGCTCCGCAGAACAGAGCAGCAAATTATTTTCGGTTCACTAAAATATCAACATAAAGGAGGAAATGATTCATGGCAAAGAAAATCGCAACCATCCCCTTCACCGGAACCGCCGAGCAGGAGCAGGAGCTTCGCGCGACGATTGATGCACTGCGTGAGGATCCCGGCTGCCTGATGCCGATCATGCAGAAGGCACAGGAGATCTACGGCTATCTCCCGATCGAGGTGCAGCGCATCATCTCCGAGGAGCTGAACATTCCGATCGAGAAGGTCTTCGGTGTCGCAACCTTTTATGCACAGTTCACCATGTCCCCGAAGGGCAAGTACCGCATCTCCGTATGTCTCGGTACCGCCTGCTACGTCAAGGGCTCCGGCGTGGTGATGGAGAAGCTCGAAGAAGCACTCGGAATCGAGAGCGGCGAGATCACGCAGGACGGTAAGTTCTCGCTCGATGACTGCCGCTGTGTCGGTGCCTGCGGTCTTGCACCGGTCGTGACGATCAATGACGACGTTTACGGCAGACTGACCGGCAAGCCGGAGGAGATTACCGAGATTCTTGCGAAATACGCCGATTGATTCGGGCTGACCAAATAGGAGGTTTACTATGAAGACTTTGCAGGAGCTGACTGCAATCAAGGAGGCTATGCGCGCTGAAATGGCGCTCCGTCTCGGCAAGGATGCAAGCGGCGCAAAATATGAAAAGCATATCCTGATGTGCGGCGGTACCGGATGTACCTCTTCCGGTTCCATGAAGATGGCCGATGAGCTTGAGAGACTGCTCAAGGAAAAGGGCCTGACCGAGAAGGTCTTTGTCGTCCGCACCGGATGCTTCGGCCTTTGCGAGCGCGGCCCGATCATGATCGTTTATCCGGAAGGCTCGTTCTATACCCATGTCACCATGGACATGATCCCGCGCATCGTGGACGAGCATCTCATCGGCGGCAGTCCCGTCAAGGAGTTCCTCTATGACGAGACCGTTGTCGAGGGCGAGGATCATATCAAATCCCTCAACGAAACCACATTCTACGCAAAGCAGCACCGTGTTGCACTCCGCAACTGCGGCCTGATCAACCCGGAGGATATCAACGAGTACATCGCAAGAAAGGGCTATCTCGCTCTGCACAAGGTGCTCACCGAAATGACCCCTGAGGAGGTCATTCAGGAAATCCTCGATTCCGGTCTCCGCGGCAGAGGCGGCGGCGGCTTCCCGACCGGTATGAAGTGGAAGCTCGCCCGCAACATCGTTCCGGATGCGGATATCAAGTATGTCTGCTGCAACGCCGACGAGGGCGACCC
>DGSY01000018.1 GCA_002394125.1 Ruminococcus sp. UBA4350 | reverse complement strand
CCGTTCTCCTTGGTATCCGGATTGAAGATGTGCATGAGTGCGCCGTCGAAATAGTGATCGACATAGGGCGGCTCAAGCAGCTTTGCGCCATAGGGCGTATTGAGGATCTCGTGAACGCTGTTCATTGCGGTCTCGGCCTGCTCCTTCGATGCAAAGCGGGAGATGACCGACCAGCTCTGCGGATTCAGCCACATATTCGCTTCCGGATCCTTCTTCGCGCCGACGACGGTGCCGTCCTCGCGGATGCCGCGGATGAAGCGATCCTCATCCCAGCAGTCGTTCAGCGCCTTTGTCAGTGCTGCCTTTGCATCCTTCAGATATGCGAGATATTCGGTATCCTTCTTGTATTCTGCCATTGCCTCCATTTCCCGGAACGCATAGTAGAGCTGGAATGCGACGAATGTCGATTCGCCCTTTGCGCCGAGACGCAGGCAGTCGTTCCAGTCTGCGTGCAGACCGGCCGGCATATTGTGTGCGCCGAGACGCTCCATCGAGAATTTGATCGCACGCTTCAGATGATCGTATACAGTATCCTCGCCGCCGTTTGCATAGACGATGACTTCATCGAGGAATGCCTGATTGCCGGATTCGCCGATATACTTGACGATCGTCGGGAAGAGCCAGAGCGCATCGTCCGCACGGTAGGACGGATGGCCGGTCTCCTTGACATATTCCGGATCGTCCGGTGTATTCTCGTGGCCGGCATTGTGGTTGAATTTGACGAGCGGGAGACCGCCGCCGTTATCGACCTGCGCAGAGAGCATGAAGCGGATCTTTTCGAGCGCCATTTCCGGATTCAGGTGAATGATGCCCTGAATATCCTGCACGGTATCGCGGTAGCCGTAGCCGTTGCGCTCGCCGCAGTAGATCAGCGATGCCGCACGGCTCCAGATCGAGGTGATGAAGCACTGATAAGCGTTCCAGACATTGATCATGTTGTTGAACTCCGCAGACGGGGTCTCGACCTCGAAGTGCGAGAGCTGCTCATGCCAGTAATTGCGGAGCTTTTCGATTTCTGCATCCGCGGTGCCGGCGTTCTCGTATTTTTTGAGGATCTCGGCAGCCTCGGCGGAATTGCGCTGACCGAACACATAGGTGATGACCCTTGTTTCGCCCGGTGCCAGCTCGATATCGGACTGGAGCGCGCCGCAGGAATTGCTGTTATAGTTCATTGTGCCGTCGCATTTGCCGCGCTCGACTGCGATCGGATTGGAGTATGTGCGGTAGGGGCCGATGAACGCGGAGAGGTCGCCGTTTGCGGTCGCGGCCTTTGCGCCTGCAACACCGAAGAAGCGCTCGCGGTGATTCGAGCCGGATGCATCTCTGCCGCTGTTCTCGTTGATGTGCTGAATGATGCGGTTGCCGCCCTCAAAGCTGGTGCGTGTGATAAAGAGCGTGTATTGCAGGTTCACCTGATCCTGCTGATAATTGCTGTCGTTGGTGAACTCGATGAATCCGGTGACGGAGAGCTTTCTCGGCTTGTCCGAGGTGTTCGTGACCTTGCAGTGCCAGACCTCATAGGTGTCGGGCACATAATATGTGATCTCCGAGCGGATGCCGGAATACTCTGCGGTCAGAACGGTATAGGCCGTGCCGTGGCGGCAGACGGACTTATACTGATCGAGCGGCTTGCCGACCGGCTGCCATGACCCCGACCAGTAATCGCCGGTCTCCTGATCGGTGAAATAGATGTATCTGCCGGGGAGCGCCATCATGGAATTGAAGCGGAATCTGCCGATTCTGCCGTTTGCGCCGGATTTCACAAAGCTGTAGCCGGCGGCGTTGTTGGAGATGATCGCACCGTACTCGGGATCGCCGAGATAGTTCGACCATGCGGACGGGGTGTCCGGGCGGGTGATCACATATTCTTTGTTTTCGAGATCAAAGTAACCGTACTGCATATCTTTCCTCCTAAATCATTCAGGTCTTTGCCTGATACATCAGACAGTTTCATTGTACCATAGAATGCTGTAAAATGCAAGGGGGGACTGCCACTTTTTTGTATTATTGCAAAATAAAGGCTGATATCGTGATATATTAAACAATTTCGTGATATAGGATATTCAAATTGCGCTGAATAAATCTGCACTCTCTGCGCATACTGTCAATGTGAACGGCATTTCTGATAAAACGGTATATAGATAGTATGGTGATGAAATGAACGAATATGAATCCCTGATCCGGCTGCGCCGCCCGCCCTCCGTGACGGCGTGGGCAAGCATTGCCGGCAAAAAAGAAAGCGAGGGGCCGCTCGGCAAATGCTTCGATCTGACCGAGGCGGACAGCCACTTCGGGCAGATGACATGGGAGCAGGCGGAGAGCGAATTGCAGCGCCGGACGCTTCATCTGCTTCTGGAGCACGGCGGCTGCGAGGCGGAGGATATCGCGGCGCTCTTTGCGGGTGACCTCATCAATCAGTGCAGCGGCTCGACCTATGCGCTGCGCGGGTTCGATGTCCCGTATTACGGCATTTACGGCGCCTGCTCGACCTTTGCGGAGGGCTTGCAGCTAGGCGTTATGGCGGTCTGCGGCATGGATCTGCCGCGTGCGGCCGTGCTGACATCCTCACATTTTTCGAGCGCGGAGCGTCAGTTCCGCTTTCCGCTTTCCTACGGCGGCCAGCGCACACCGAATGCGCAGTGGACCTGTACGGCGGCGGGCGCGGCGCTGATCGAGCCGCAGGGCGGCGCACCCTATATCCGCGGCATTCTCCCCGGACGCATCCGCGATGCCGGCCAGACCGATGCGAGCAATATGGGCGCAGCGATGGCGCCCGCAGCGGCGGATACGATTGCGCGCTATCTTTCCGCGACGCGAACGCGTCCCTCGGATTACGATGCGATCGTGACGGGCGATCTCGGCATTGTCGGCAGCCGTCTGCTGCTGAAGCTCATGGAGCAGAACGGCTATGATCTGCGCGGCGTGCATCAGGACTGCGGCGTGATGATGTTCGACAGCAAGCGGCAGGATACGCATTCGGGCGGCTCCGGCTGCGGCTGCTCCGCGAGTATCATCTGCGGATATTTTCTGCCGAAGCTGCGGACGGGTGAGCTGCGCCATGTGCTGTATGCGGCGACCGGTGCGCTGCTTTCGCCGATGCTCTGTCAGCAGGGCGAGAGCATCCCCGGCATCTGTCATGCCGTGCATTTTTCGTCTGACTCGGGAAAGGAGAAGCGGAAATGAATTATCTCTGGGCATTTGTGATCGGCGGGCTCCTCTGCGTGATCGGCCAGCTTCTGATCGACTATACGAAGCTCACGCCTGCACGGATTCTTGTCGGCTATGTTGTCGCAGGCGTGATCCTCGGCGGACTGGGACTCTATGAGCCGCTGACGCAATTTGCGGGCGCGGGCGCATCCGTCCCGCTTTCGGGCTTCGGCAATCTGCTTGCGAAGGGCATCCGTGAGGGCGTTGCGCGGGACGGTCTGCTCGGCATCCTGACCGGAGGGCTGACATCCTCTGCCTGCGGCATCACGGCAGCGATGCTGTTCGGGCTGCTCGCGGCGATGCTGTTCCGCGCAAAGGATCAGACTTGAGTGTCGTTCCGCAAAGGCCCAAAAACGGCAATAGCCGGCGGAATTATCAGCGCTTTAATTTGTAATCGAATTAGCATAATAGCAGTTTACTGCGGTAAACTGCGTACTTTTTTACAGTGATATTACAAATTGTATTGCGATGCTGTCCGACGCGCCGCAGTTCCGTTTTTAGAGCAAGAAAATACCAGTTCTGTCTTTGTATGATTGCATAAGAATGCAGCCGCCGAATCTTGCATAGTTCACAAATTTATAGTAGATTCATAGGATTATCAACGGCTCTTATTGACATTTAGCAGAAATGATGATATAATATAGACATATAGAGAAGCAACAAATCACTAAAAGACAGGGGACGCGCAGGAACATACCTCGGTATGTTCGTCTTGCTTTTATTAAATCGTTCAGACAATCAATCAATGCATGATTGTACCGGATGTAATAAGCAGGAGACAGCGTCCTCAAATAGGTAATTTATATGACGGATAAGGAACTGCGAAGACTCAGACGGTCGGATCTGATCGAGATCCTCTACTATCTGAGCAGAGAAAACGATGAGCTGCGCGAGGAGAACGGAAAGCTCAGGGAAAAGCTTGATGCGTTTGTGATGAATGCCGCCGGCTTCAGGACGGACGGCCATGTGCAGAACGCCGAAGCTGCATCGGCAACTCCGCTGCAAAACGATCAGGAACAAGGGTAAGAAGAAAAAACGATGAGTGAACGCAGAGATTTACCGACGACCGAACAGTTCGCGGCAGAGATGAAACGCCTGCGATACGGCGAGCGCTTCCGCAGATCGCTTTGGAGCACGGTCTCCGGACTGATTGTTGCGGCAGCAGCGGCAGTACTGATCTCAACGCTGCTTCTCCCGGTGCTCCGTGTGACGGGTGCCAGCATGACGCCGACCCTGCAGAACGATCAGGTTCTGCTCTGCAATAAGCTGGCGGATCCGGCGCATGGAGACATCGTCGCATTCTACTATAATAATAAGGTGCTGATCAAGCGGATCGTCGGGCTGCCCGGCGATGTGGTGGATATCACGGAGGACGGCGCGGTCTCGCTGAACGGCGTGATGCTCGATGAGCCGTATGTGAGCGAACTTGCGAAAGGCGAATGCGACATCGGGCTGCCGTATCAGGTCCCCGAAAACCGGTATTTTGTGATGGGCGACCACAGAGCGGTGAGCATTGACAGCAGATCAGTCACCATTGGCTGTATTGCGGAAGAGAATATTGTCGGTGTCGTATTTTTCAGGGTTTTACCGTTTGCGCAGATTGGATTTATGTGAGGCAGTATTTCAAAATAATCCGGAAAGGAGAGTGCAGGACAAATGATTGGAATGAGAGAAAAAAGCATCAGAAGCAGACTGTCTGCTGTCGGCATTGTGCTGTCACTCGTTCTGGGAATACTTGTACCCTGCTTTGAACCCCTGACGGCGTTCGCGGTTTCAAACGGAAACTGGGATGACGGCGTGAACTACATGGAAGAACCGATTACAGAGACACACGGCTTCAATCTGTCGAATAATATTGATAATGTATCCTTTACGGTAGGCGGTGTGACATACTCGTCTGACGGTACAGGCGCGGTGACTGTCGAGGCCGGTTCCAGCAATCCGGTGGATGTTGAAGTGAACATGGAATATAAGTTCACGAGAGAACAGATGCTCGAATCGGGTGTTCTGACAAACGGCGGCTATGTGTACTATCAAATGAACGCCAATATCAAAATCGAAAACCCGATTTTCGGCGTCGGCAGATTTGTTACAGATGATTCGTGGAGCACGACCGAACCGGCAGGTTACTATTCTATTTCCAAGGACGGACTGATTACCATTCGCTACACGCAGGCGTATCTGAATCATCTGAAGACGAGCAATGATGTCGACGGTACGCTTGAATTCAAAGGAAATATCGTTCGGAAGAGCGGCGAGGACGGCGACAAGAATTTTGAATTCGGCAAGGTCGATGTAACGGTAGTATTTGATGATATGGTTCCGACCATCTCAAAGGACTGCACGGTTGTGCCTGACGGGGATTCGTCGAATGATCTGGACTGGATCATCAGGATCAAGAATCCGGACGGCGTTGTGCAAATGGAAAACTATACGCTGACCGACCTGCTGGACGGAGAACCCGCAGAGTGGGTGGATGCAGTGATTGAGCCGGCGGGCGCCGGATCGTTCGGGGCAGACGGAACAGTCACATTTGCACATCAGGAGAATCCGCCGGATGAAATTGTGATCAGGTATACGACGAAAGGTGCGGAAACCAATAAACCCTATGTGAATGTCGCAACGCTTCAGAAGGGCGACGACACTCCGATTTCGATTCAGAAGGAAGTTATCATCGAGGATGCCATTGAAGCGAATAAGTTCGGTCAGGCGGATTATGAGCTTGAACCGCACGTCAATGACCGCATAAAGTGGACGATCCATGTACGCCATAAGGCGGGGCAGAGTCTCCGGAATGTGGTTGTGACAGAGGACGCTCAGCATCCGTTTGATCAGGCTTATGAATCCGCGGCCGGCAACAGCTATGGGCCCGGTTATGTGCAGGTAACTGACAAAAACGGACAGCTCATCGACAGCAGCCTGTATACGATCAGCGGCAATACGCTGACTTTCAGCGATAACAGTTCGGTTCCCTCTGAGGTGAATATCGTTTTCTGGGCAAAGGAAACAGTGCCGACAGAGACGGAAGAGAATACGAACGGTAATTCAACAACGGAATCGCCGAAAGCGCAGACGATTACGAATACTGCGAGTGCCGGACGCGAAGGATTGGAGACGATTGAGATTCCCGGCTCGAAAACCTATGACCACAGCATCAACCTGACGAAGTCGCTTGACAATATCAACTATGATGAAGGCACAATGATGTGGAAGTTCACGCTTGAGACCGGCGGGCAGGGCCTCAAGGAAAGCGTGGATGGCTACAGGCTGACGGATTCTGTTTTTTCACATTTGTCACAGGCTGATATGACGAAGATCGGCTTCAATCTGTTCGACACAAACGGCAACGGGGTGGCGAGCCGCTATGTAAAATCAGACGGATCAACCACCGGTACATACGGTGACGACTATAATGTGCAGCTGCTGCTGAGCGGCGATACGCTCACGGTGGACTATGATGATCAGAATCATCCGATCTGCAACAAGATTCAGCTATACTACTACACCTCTATTGAGGACTATCTCCGGAATAACTTGGGCGCGGATAAACTGCGTGAATACCAAGACGGTAATCCGGTTCCTCTGACCAATGAAGCAACATTAACAAACCGTGACGGCGATTCCCCGATGTCTTCGACCGGAACAGGCACAGGTACACTGAAAAAGCGCGTCGAGGCAACGAAGTCGATGACCGGCGCCAGCGATGATATCAATTATTCGCTTGGCAGCGACGATACAACAGACAAGGTGCTGAACTGGTATGTGCATCTGACAGATGACAGCGGCTTCCCGACGGGGCAAGTGGTTTTCACGGATCAGCTGAAACCTAATGATGCGAATGTGCAGCATATCATGACGAGCGAGCAGCGGAACAGCATTGTCGTTTATGGCAGCCATGATTATTACCAGGATTATTTCAAACTTGCGCCGATCAATGCACTTGTTGATATACAAGCGATTGGACAGGACGGAAGCGGAAACTCCAAAGGCTTTACATTAAAGTTTACAGGCGGTTTTGATGCATCGGAATATCATCACATCTATATCGTGTATCAATCAACGGCGAAGACCTCACAGATTGAGGATGGCTCTGTGAAATTCTCGAATGACTATCAGATTTTCGACCATGATTGGCAGACCACAGACGGACTGACCTACACCAGAGAATCGCCGAATCCGCCCAAGACTTTCAGGATCAAGCTCAATAAGAACTGGAACACCATAAACGGTTCGCTGCCGGAATCGACACAGTTTAAGGTCTATCGTGTGCTGGCAGATAAGAAGGGGCCGGACGGCGGCCTGCCGCTGGATCCGGACTGGGGTGAAGCGATCGGTACATATACCATGCAGGTTCACGGCAATCAGAATCAGATGGTATTTAAGGATGACAATCAGACTGAGGTGCTGTTTGACCGCTGGAAATATTATCCGGAGGATAATACCTATCAGCTCTACTATTATAAGATTGAGGAGGATCCTGTGCCGGAGGGTTATATTGCAACCGGCAGCGGCAGCAGCTTTATCGTTCGGCCGAATGAACAGGCAAACTTCCTGAAAGAGCAGACGATCACCAACGCACAGTTAGGTGAATTTAAGAAAACTGCTGTCGATCATACCAACGAGGCGATCGTTAAACAAAAGCAGTCTGAGCTTCCGATCAAGACAATGGAGATCAACGGCGAAATGCAGCCCTGTTATCTGATCGGCTGGAAAATCTGGCTGAAAATGGAAAAAGATACTGTCTATGAGGATACGATGCCGGAGGGTATGTATTTTGTTACCGGCCAAGAGGATGGCCTGAGTGAATATACGCCTGTAGCGTACTCTACCTATGTACAGGTCCTGAATGTGGCGAGTCCGAACAGCGGATGGATCACATTTACTGAATATGACCAGAGCCATATTAAATTCAAACAGGATGATGCACAGTATTATGCCATGACGTATTATACAGCCGTTCCGATCAAAAACCTGGATTCTGTCCTTGACGGACTGAACAAGGTTACGAATACGGTAACGACCGGGGGAGAATCAAAATCCGCGACACTGCAAATTGTGAGAGATGTGCAGGTGGATGAGACATCCATCGAAAAGTCTTTCACCAAAGGTATTTCTGCCGGCCATTTGAATTATTCCATTGCGGTCAATTCCGAAGCAAAGCAATTCTCGAATAACGGCATGATCGACATCACGGATAATTTGTTCTATGCGGGCGGTACGAAATCTGCCGATGCTTTGTCCTATGCGCTTGAAAGCATCAAGGTCTATCCGCAAAATGAAGACGGAACAGCTGACAAGACGAATCCGCTCAGTGCAAGTGAATACAGCTATACAGTAGAGTACGGCGCTCCGTCGAAAGATTTACAAATCGCCAACTATGGTGAAACCGCTTATCAACAAGTGTATCCGGATGCAGTTGCGTACCGCATCACAGGCTGGCAGCCCGGGGACAGAATCGGAATTAGAATTGCGCGTAATCCGGAAGCCAATGGTACAGTCATGGTAAGAATCGGAGGATCAACATTTAATTATCAAAAGAGCTGGCATGAAGGCAAACTGGCAGATTATTTTGTTGAGTCATATCAGGAAATAACCATTCCTTCCGGAGCTGCCTACATTTTTATATTGGATCAGGGTACTACTGTTTGGCGTCCTGTCGGCGATCCCGATAAAAAAATGATTATCAGCGATTTGGAGAGCAGTATTCTTTCCGAAGCCAAGCTGAACCTGAGCGTGCCGGACGCAACGCCCTTGATCGTGGAATACAGCTACAAGGTATCCGGCTGGACGGAGAGTGACACGCTCCGGTTCACGAACACAGCATCCTTTGACGAGGATAACGGCGGAGGCTCATCCACAAGCTATGATAATGTCATGCAGGTGAGCAATTCGGGCGGCTCTGTTACGACTTCGGCATATCCGAAAATCTACAAAACAAATGTCAACAATTACGGCGTCAACACGCTTTCGGCGACATTTAAGGTAGCAAAGTATGATAAAAACACCAATCAGTGGGTTTACGCAAATGACATTGAAACTGAAGGCAGCGGCGATAAGAAGCGGAGAAAATTTATCTTCCCCGAAACGGCACTGACGGAGGGAAATAACCGCTATCCGGAAGGTGCGGCGGATCTTGTATTCAGCGAGGATGATGAGACCAATAAGATCCATCAATTTGATCTTGAATCAGGTACGCTTTATAAATTTGTTGAGACCGCAGCACCGCCGAATTACAGAAGCCCCGACTGGTCAGCCGGCAAAACCTTTACTGACAATTCCGAATTCGTCTTTTACTATGCTTATGACGGCTATAGCGGCACGATTCCTGCCGAGGCGAAGGGTAAGGTGCAACCGATTATAAAGGCCGGTACAGTGAATATACCGAACAGCAATTATATCTCACTCAGTGCGAAAAAGATTTTCAGCGGCGAAACGCTGCCGGCAAATGCAGAGGTTAAGCTGAAGCTCTGTTGGGCGAACAGCAAGCGCGCTGACATGAGTGAGTGGCAGGAGGTCAATCACGAAACACTTTCCGCCATTCCGGAGGAATTCGATCCGGTACGCACTATTCGCTATTCACCGGGCGAAGATAATACCGCATTATCGTGGGAGAGGCTGCCGAGCGGCAACAGCGGCGGATCTGTTTACTACTTCGTGAGGGAAGAAAGCTACACGATAGATGGTGTGACCTATACCTATGATCCTGATTCCGGCAAGTACAAAAATGGCAGTGAAGCCGGCATATATAAGCCTGTCTACACGGGCAACGGTACAAATACGGATCAGGCAGTGATCGAGGTCGATAATTCCGAGGGCATCATCGTCAAGAAGATCTGGCGCGATGTTGACGGAAATGTATTGAAAAAAGCACCTGAAGATCCGGAAACACGAAAAGGCGTATCGGTCAATTTCACAGTGTACGGTGTAAAAAACAACACAAGAACAGCACTGAATCTGCCTGTCAAGGCGCTGACCGAAGCGAACAATTACACCTATAAGCTGCCGGATCGGGTGGATGACACAGACGGCAACAGCTTTGCTCTCAGTTATTTCGACAATTATGAGATAGCGGAAACACTGACCGCCCACCAGGAGGAGGTTCTCGGCGATCGCTTCGCTGTTTCGACAACCCGTAAGATCAGGGACGGCACCGGTACACTGGAAATCACCAATACGGGTAAATACACAGTGACGACCGGTAAGCTGCAAGTGGAAAAGGCATGGCTGCAAAATGAATCCGGTGATACAGAATCCGTTACGGTTGAGTTGTATCGGCAGGCGTATGATGCAAACGGAAATCCGTATAATCCGCCTGAATCGGAAGTGCAGCAGCAGGTGCAGAGCAGCCGCCGTCTTCCGAGGAATATGTTCTCCATGCGGAGAGCGCAGAATGCGCTTGCTGAAACACAAACGGAGGTGGTTGAGCAAACCAGTACGCCCAATGTGATGAGAACACCAAGTATTAAGGGTATTGCTTTGAAACCTTTGGCGGCTGCCACGGACGGTTTGACGGCTGGCTCTGATATTGAGGGCAAGTTCTACACTTATACTACTTCGGATTATTGGGATTTTATAAACATTTATAATGTTATCGAATCAAGTAGCAAGTGGACAAAATTAGTGACATCAAGTGGAACGCAAGGCGCATATTGGGGTAACCCAGACACACAAACATATCTTAGAGGTGGTGAACAGTTGACTCTTACAGAGGGCGCTGGATATAAATTTGCAGATTTGTCTGAGTCAACAAACGCAATTATTGATGAATCGCATCCATACTTGGTGATTAGTGGTAATGCTCCAATCACTGTAAAATTGTATTACGTTTCCGCAGGCCCTGAAATTACCATTCAAAACCCGAACCGCACAATCGTCAATGGCGACAGCTTTACATTAACCGCAACAGTAAGTGACGGTGCAAGAGTGACAGCATGGAGGAGTAGCAATGAATCGGTTGCATCAATTGACAACAACGGTAATATTACGTTCCACTCAGACGGTCCGGTTGAGATCACAGCGACCGCCACAGATAGTTCAGGCAATACAAATGAGGCCACGATTGAACTTACTGCGGTATCCGGCGAAGATTTTGAGCCATCAATAACTCCTGCACAGGTTCATGAAGGTGGAACAGCTACGCTCGAAGCCACAAAGAACGGAGTTACTTGGAAGATCGAGCCAACAGCGGATAACACCGGCGAAGCGACATTAAGTGGAGCAACTGTTACCGCAAAAAAGAAGGGTACAGTCACATTTGTTGGAAACCGAGGCGACACCAAAAAATCGGTTACGCTTAAAATTGTTTCTCTGACAGTGCAATTTAACGGCGAGCCAATTTCTTCTGGTAATATCCCAATGAATGTACTGAGCAGCCTCCCGGTAAATGGAGTTCTCGGCAATGTCACCTATGAAATCACCGGTGATAACGGTGTGGTTTATTATGATCCCGATTCAAAAACAATCAGAGCCGGAGAAACAGAGGGTACTGCAACCATTACGCTCACTGATAATGCCGGAACGGCGGGAACGAGTACGGTTACGCTTACGATCACTACGATAAAAAGTAAGGCGGAGCCTGAAATTCCCGAAAACGCCGAAAAGGTGCAGGACATTACGATTACGAAAGACGACGGCTGGAAGAGCGCTGTGATCGAAGATCTCCCGATCAATGACGGAAACGGGCATAATTACCGTTACTTTATCAGGGAAACATCAACAGGCAGCTATATTCCGGTGGCTTACACCGGCAACGGCCTGGAGCTGGATCGTTATTCGACTGCGTATCTTGCACTTGCAAATGCTGTAGAGGAAACATCCTCGCCGGTAACACTGCCCGAATCCGGCAGCAACGGCACGAAGCTCTATTATGTGTTCGGCGGCATACTGCTGATGCTCGCGGCAGCCGGATACACCTATACAAAGCGCCGGAGGTGGTCTGATGAATGATTAGACGGCCGGCACTGCAACGAAAACGCAGAACAATGAAACGCGTCCGGGGCGCAGGTGAACCCCGCCCCGGACATACACGAACTCTACGACTGAAAAGGAGTATTATCATGAAAAAGACAAGTAGAATCGCGGCTATGGTCGCGGCAATGGCTCTGGCGGCAGTTATGGTCGCTCCGAGCGCTATGATGAGCGCAAGCGCGGCGACAGCAAACAAGGTAACCATCACAGATGAGCAGGGTCCAGAACCGAACGAATATCAGCATAAGTACACCGTGTACAAGATTTTCAATGGTACGGTTAATAAGGATACGGGTGCTCTTGAAGAAATCTCGTTTGCTAAGGGAAACGGTTTCGATGCCTTCCTCACAGCACTGAAGCAGGATTCAACGCTTGGCAGAGATTTTACAGATGCCACGAATGAAGCAGCTGTAGCTCACATTCTCAGCGGGTACGCTAATAACATCGATAAGGCGAAGGCTTTTGCGAAATTTGTAGCTGATAACAAGGGTCTTGTCTCTGTTGCTGTTACATCAAATGTAAGTCCTATTACACTTGAAGAGGATGGTTACTACCTGATCATTGAGGATACACCAACTGGAACTCCGACTGATGTCGGCCTGACAAGCTATCTGCTGACGCAGTATGATGCTTCCGAGGGTGTTGACATCGCTGCAAAGTCCAGCATTCCTTCCGTTGAGAAGAAGATCAAGGAAAATGAAAGCTATACGGCCGATGCGGGATATGGTGCCGGCTATAATGACACGGCTGACTACTGCATCGGTGACACCGTTCCGTTTGAGCTGATCGGTACGCTGCCGGCAAATATCGGTGATTATGACACCTACAAGTATATTTTCCATGATACACTTGGATCTGAGTTTAACCCGAATAATGACATTGTTGTAACTGTTGTCAATGGCACGGATAAAAAGGAGGTTGCTGCTGCCTCGTATAGCACAGATGCTGCTGACGGGGACACGATCACCGTTACATTCAATAATCTTCTGACTATCAATGATAAAGACGGCGAAGAGATTACCATTGATGCGAATAGCAAAATCTATGTCAACTACACAGCTGTTCTCAATAATGATGCTGTAATCGGTCGGAACGGTCAGAAGAACAAGGTGTATCTTGAGTATTCCAACAATCCGAATCAGGGCGGCGAGGGCACTTCCAAGACTCCGGAAGACCAGGTTGTTGCTTTCACCTATGAGCTGGATGTGAACAAGATCGACAGCGTTTCGAAGGAGGCTCTGAATGGCGCACAGTTTGCCCTGTACAAGACTGTCGCGAATGTTGATTATTATGCTGCGATTGATGCTAATGGCAAGATTGTTGATTGGATTCCCGGTTCATTTGCAGATACAACCTTTACTAAGACTGAGGGTACCTCCAATCTCTATGGTACTTCTACGAGTGATGCATCTCTGACGACCGGTAGCACTTTCAAGTTTATTGGACTTGACGATGGTACATATATGCTGAAGGAAGTTGTGGCACCGGAAGGTTATAATGAGATTAAGAATGATATCAAGGTTGAGATTGATGCTAATACATCGAACGGTCAGAACAAGTCCGGCGACGGTACTGAGCTTATTAAGCTTGAACTGAAGGTCGATGATGCTTCTAAGCAGGTGTTTGATGCAAGTGCGACTGATGATGATGCAACGACAGATATTGACGAGGCAGCAGTAAATGCAGCAGGTCTTAATGCCGGCGTTCTGTCCTTCGATGTTGAGAACAAGTCCGGATCCACCCTCCCCAGCACCGGCGGCATCGGCACGAAGCTGTTCGTGGTCGGCGGCGGCCTCGCAGCAGCAATGGCAGGCGTCTACCTCGTCTCCAAGAAGAAGGCAAAGGACGAAACTGCTGAGTAATTCTTCGCTCACAGCAAAACAAATGCATAATCAATGAGACCTGCGCCTCCGGGGGAAATCTCCTCCGGAGGCGGTCAGGGAGAAACCCACAAGGAGATCGCCATGAGAAAAAAACGCGATATGATAGTGACCGCAGTTTTCGGTCTGATCTTTCTTGTTGGTCTCTCCGTGATGCTTTATCCGACATTTTCAAACTGGTGGAATCAGCGGCATCAGACAATAGCCGTAACAAGCTACAAAAAAGCCGTAGCAGAGATGGACAACGGCAAGACCGAGCGGATCTTTGCCGAAGCGCATGAATACAATAAAAAACTGGCGCAGATATCGGCGCCGTTCGCGAATTTTGATAAGATCCCCGGCTATGAGGATATCCTGAATATCTCCGGCACGGGCATCATGGGCTATGTCAGTGTGCCGAATATCAATGTCGAGCTGCCGATCTATCACGGCACGAGCGAGGGTGTTTTGCAGATCGCATCCGGCCACATTCAGGGTTCGAGCCTGCCGGTCGGCGGCGCTTCGACGCACGCGGTCATCTCCGGACACCGCGGTCTGCCGAGCGCGAAGCTGTTCACCGATCTCGATCAGGTTGTCGAGGGCGATATCTTCACGATCAATGTGCTGAATGAGGTGCTGACCTATGAGGTCGAGAAGATCCTCATTATCAAGCCGGATGAGACCGACAAACTCGCGATCATCCCCGGCGAGGACGAGGTCACGCTCATGACCTGTACGCCCTACGGCGTCAATTCTCACCGCCTGCTGATCCGCGGGCACCGCATCGCGTCCGTCTTTGACAAAAAGGTCAAGGTCGGCGCGGATGCTTTGCAGGTCGATTCGATGACGGTCATACCCATTGTGTTTATTCCGCTTCTTCTGCTGCTCTGCCTGTACTGGTACATCACCGGCAGACGCAGAAAGCATATCCGGATCGACAAATATACGATCGGAAAGCTGCCGAAGCAGCCAGACGGCAAATGACCGGCATCTGCGGCAGTTGACAAACGGGAGCTTTTCCGTTATAATGATTACGAAAAGGAGGGCAGGAGCATGACAGGCACATCATTCCGAAAAATCAGCAGAAGCGCTGCGGTGTGCTTTGCACTGGTATTGTCGCTCTGGTGCATGGCCGGCACATTTCTGTTTGCTTCTGCCGAGGAGACGACCGGTTCGCTGACGCTCTGGTGCGTCAAGGATAATGACATCGTTTCCGGCATGAACTGGCATCTTTACCGCGTCGGAGCGCGCACGGACAGCGACTATGAATTCGGGGGCGATTTTGCGGACTGCCGTACAACACTCGGCGACCGGATGCAGCCGATCGACAAATGGGATGCTGAAACGGTCGAGGCGGTCGGTGAAACGCTGAAAATCGAGAGCATTGTGCGGAAGATTCCCTCCCTTGCAGATGGGACGACCGATGACCGCGGATGCGTGACATTCTCCGGCCTTGAAGACGGTCTCTATCTGGCATGGGGCGAGATCCTGCGGGTCGGGAATACGACATACATCCCCAGTGCATTGTTCTTTGAAATGACCGGCGAGGATACCGCGCTGCTGAATGCTTATCCGAAGATTGTGATGAAAACGCGCAGCGACAGCGATCAGCGGTATTCCGTCCGCAAGGTCTGGGAGAACGATGCCGATGAACCGTGGAACAGATCCGTCTCGATCACGGTGGAGCGCTATTGCAATGATCAGTATGTTGATGAAGTGACGCTCAGCGAGGAAAACGACTGGACATTCAGCTGGAGCGATGAGGACGCAAATGACTGGTTTGTGCATGAGAAGATCATTCCGGAGCATTATACGGTCAGCTACAGGGAGAACAACACACAGTATCTGATCGTGAACACCTATACGGGCGGCGGAAATGTCACGACAACGACTGCTGTCACGACGACGGATACCGGTTCTTCGACCGGAACGACGACGGTGACTGCCGTGACAACGGTACCGCAGAATAAGATCGTGCAGACCGGACAGCTCTGGTGGCCGGTTCCGGCACTGGCCGGCGGCGGTATCCTGCTGCTCGGCATCGGCGCCGCACTGCGGAAAAAGGAAGATGAAGAATGAGAAAAACAGTGAGGATCTGCTGTTTTGTTATGGGAGCAGTGCTGCTTTTGTCAGCACTGTTTCTTGTTATATATAACATTGCAGAGGATAAGAAAAGCGGCGAGACCGCAGAGCGCGTTCTGAGTGCGCTCAAACGGGATACGCCGGAATACTCCGCGTCGGATGAATCGTCCGTGATGCCGGCGGAGGAGCAGTATGATCTTTATGCGGAATATGAAACGGCAGAGGAATCGTCATCTGAGCCGGAGATGGAAACGCTTGCGCTGGACGGCGATTTCTACATCGGCATCATTTCGATACCGGAGCTGAATATCGAGCTGCCGGTCGCGGCGGACTGGAGCTATCCGAAGCTGAAAAAAACGCCGTGCCGCTATATGGGCAGCGTTTCAACGGATGACCTCATCATCTGCGCGCATAATTACAATACGCATTTCGGTACGATCAAGAATCTGCACACGGATTCCGAGATCCTGTTTACGGATGTGCAGGGGAAAACTCACCGCTATCTTGTGCTGAGCATGGAGGAGCTGCCGGGAACGGCAGTGGAGCAGATGCAGTTCGGCGATGCCGATGACTGGGATCTGACGCTGTTTACCTGTACGCTCGGCGGGCGCTCGCGTGTGACAGTGCGGGCAGTAAAAGCAGAGGAGTGAGAGCAGCATGAACGGAAAAAAGATCATTCTGGCAGCCGCTGCTGCCTGTACCGTGCTGCTGTCCGCCTGCGGGGAGCCCTCTGATGATGCGGTGAAGCCGATGCTCGGACTGGAGTGGTTCGCGGAGTACGATGCCGTGAAAACGAATATGAACGGCTATCATCTTCTGGAGGAACGGGAGAGCGGCGAGCAGCAGATCACACAGAAAATGCAGGATTATTCCGGTGTTTCGCTGTATGAGCAGGCCTGCGACCTGACACTCTGCTTTACCGATTCCGGTCTGATCGGCTTCAATTATCATGATACAGACCGCAGCCGGAATTACAGAGAATGGTTCTCCGCATTGGAGGGCACCTACGGTCTGCCGACCGAGCAGGGCAGCGGTATGGCATCGTGGTACGGCAATCCGCTCGGCAAGGACACGGCGATCTATCTCTTTAATTTGCAGGAGGGCGTGCAGGTGTCCTTCTATGCGACTGCGGATTCGCCGGACAAGAGCTATGAGAAGCCGAAGGATGCGAAGATCCCGGCGCCGGAGCTGCGGACACCGGTCGTGCCGGTTGCGGAGGAAAGTGCGCCTGTCACAACTGCGCCGGAGAATGTGACGGAGACCGCGGCGGTCACGACGGTGCGGCTCCGCGAGGGCGGCAGAACGGTCATCGGCACGGACACATCCGGCAATCTGATCGCCGCCGTGACAGATGATGCCGGCGCTGCCGTGACGGATCCGGTCGGATCGACCGTGACAACGGTCATCCCTGCGACGACCGCTGTGACGACGTTGACATCGCAGACCGGCAGCACGGTGACGCAAAGCAGCACCACCGCAAAAGACGGCGGTGCAGAACGCATGACAACGCAGACGACTGCCGCAGTCAGACAGGTGACGGAGGCAGAGAAACGCGCTTTTCTGCTGGGCGGATTGTCATTCTACAGCAGTCCGGATGCCGGCCGCCGCATCATGAATCGCTATTCCGCGCTGGATGAGTACCGGATCGAGGAGCCGGGACAGCCGTGGGAGCTTGTCATGGAATATGAAAATGTGCCGTTCCTCGGAAAAAGCTGTGACGGCATCCTGTGCTTCACAAGTCTCGGCTTGGTCGGTATCAATTATTTTGATTACGATGCAAACAGCTTCGGCGACTGGGTGAAGGAAATGACAGCGCTTTACGGCAAACCGGATGAGACACAGTCGGATTTTGCATCGTGGGGCAGGGATCCTGCCGGCAAGGGAACATCGGTTTATGTGTTTGCCTTTGATGACGGCGTGCAGATCTCGTTCTTCGCGGATGATACCGGCTCCGAGCTTTCATGAGCGCGGGCGCCGTATAACCGGCAATCAAATCAAAATATATGCTGAAAGGATTGACATTTCTCCTGCTCTGTGTTATAATACGGTAAACATATAAGCATAATATGTTTATATGTTCGGAAAACAGGCTTGCAATTCTGTCGGAATCGTGGTATAATACTGTCAGCGATTCTGATAAGGAGGTCTGGACGGATGCGAACGATCCAGCGTGTTGCCTGCATCAATGATATTTCGGGATTCGGACGCTGTTCCCTGACAACGGTGCTTCCGGTGCTGTCGGTCATGGGCATTCAGGCCTGTCCGGTGCCGACGGCGGTGCTTTCCAAGCATACCGGCTTTCCGCAGCATACCTTTACCGATCTGACGGACACCCTGCCGGCGTATTTTGAGAGCTGGTCGGATCTGCCGTTTGACTGGATCTATGCGGGCTTTCTCGGCTCGCTCGGACAGATCCGGATGGTACAGCAGTTTTTTGAAATGCAGAAAAAGCTGAATCCGCAGTGCAGGATTCTGCTCGATCCGGTCATGGGCGATGACGGCAAGCGTTACAGCACCTATACCGAGGAACTCTGCGATGCGGTGCGGGAGCTGGTCGCGGATGCGGATGTCATTACGCCGAATATCACGGAGGCCTGCATTCTCACCGGCACCGAATACCGCGGCGAATGTCTGCATCGTCATGAGGCGGCGGCGCTGGCGGATGCGCTGAAAAAGCTCGGCTGCGGGGATATCGTCATCACGGGTATCGTGCAGGAAAATACGATCGGCAATCTGACCGATACCGGCGGCGAACTGCATTTTTCCTCTGTTCACCGGACGGAATGTCTGTTTTCCGGAACGGGCGATCTGTTTGCGTCTGTGCTGTGCGGCGCGCTCGTGCGCGGATGTCCGCTGCCGGAGGCGGCACAGAAAGCGGGTGATTTTGTTTCTGCGGTCACGCAGGAAACGCTGCGCCGGAATACGCCGGCGGAGGAGGGCGTTCTGTTTGAGCCGCTGCTTTGGAGATTAGGAGAGATGTTCAATGAAGTATGAAAATGAGAAGCTGCTCAATATGGTCAAGGCGGGCGTATTTGCCGCAATGACCGCGCTGCTGACGGCAACGCTGCATATCCCGGTCGGAAACGGCTATATCCACTGCGGCGATGCGGTGATCTTTCTTGCGGCGGCGATGCTGCCGCTGCCCTATGCGGTCGGCGCTTCGGCGGTCGGCGGAATGCTGGCAGATGTGCTTTCCGGCTATCCGGTCTACGCGCTGCCGACATTCATCATCAAGGGGCTGCTCGCGGCGGCATTTGCCCTGACAGGCGGAAAAAGCCTGATCGACAAGCGGCGTATTCCCGCGCTGATCCTCTGCGCAGTAATCTCGGTGATCGGCTACTGGATCACGGCGGTGATCCTGTACGGCGGCTGGAAGGCACAGTTCCTCGGGACGGTTCCCGGCAACTGCATACAGGCGACGGGCTCGTCGGTCGTTTACGCGGTCGCGGCGGCTGCGCTGCACAGGCTGCGCCGTTCCGATCCGAATTTACCTGCATAAAAAAGTGATGCGGTCAAAGCGGCCGCATCACTTTTTGTTCTATTTGATATGTACGGATCAGATCTCGTTCTGCTCTGCGATCAGGCGGTCTGCACCGTACATCTTCCGCAGCTTCGGCTTTTCGATCTTTCCGGTCGGGTTGCGCGGGACATCCGCAAAGATCAGCTTGCGCGGACGCTTATAGCGCGGCAGTGCCTCGCAGAAACGGTTCATCTCGTCCTCGGTGCATTCCATGCCGTCCTTGATCGAAATGATCGCCGCCGCGATCTCGCCGAGACGCTTATCCGGCAGGCCGATGACCGCAACATCCTTGACCTTCGGATTTGTGCGGATGAAGTCCTCGATCTGCACCGGATACAGATTCTCGCCGCCGGTGATGATGACATCCTTCTTCCGGTCAACCAGATACACAAAGCCGTCCTCGTCCTCACGCGCCATATCGCCCGTGCGGAGCCAGCCGTCCTCGGTCAGAACCTGTGCGGTCGCCTCCGGATCGTGATAATAGCAGGTCATGACGCCCGGCCCCTTGACGCAGAGCTCGCCGACCTCGCCGCGCGGGACGATCTCGCCGTTCTCGTCGATGATCTTGGATTCCCAGCCGTAGCCGGCCTTGCCGATCGCGCCGACCTTGTGGATGTTCTCCATCCCGAGATGCACGCATCCGGG
>DGSY01000082.1 GCA_002394125.1 Ruminococcus sp. UBA4350 | reverse complement strand
TTTCTGCCTTGTCTCACGACAAAAATCCTGCGCATCTATTCTTCAAGATTTAATTGGTACATCAATCACATAATAATTTCCGACTGATAATACTGCTCCTGAAATCGGATCTGCTCCATGATCTCCTCTGCGGTGAAGGTCATCCCCTCGGGGCAGACGACCCATTTTTCCTCGACATCATCTGCGCGGTGAACAACCGCAATGACGCGCCCCGTAAACTTCTGCACAGGCTCGCTGACGCCGAGAATATACGCATCCTGTTCCTCGCCGTCCGGCGCCATGATCCCTTCGATATAGCCGTAATTGACAGGATAATACATATCCTTGTATTCGGGATGAAAGCTGCCGAGCGGCCGGTCCACCGTCACTGTCACAATATCGCCTATCATGTTTATCACCTCCGGCATTGCTTCAAAAATCCTTCGACCTCGCTGCACCAGCGCGCCGGCTGACGCGTCATCAGTTCGGTGTGCAGCAGGCCGGGATAATTGCGGTCTTCGGTTTCCGGATAATGCTGCTTCATCAGCGCTGCACTCCGGACGGCGGCCGCCTCATTGCCCCTGTCGCCGTGCAGAAACAGAATGCGCGTACCGCTTTGATTCTCCGCCGGTTCAAACCGGTATCCGCAGACCGAGCGGATGATATTCCGGATCGAATCCTCTGACATTTTGTCAACGAAATCCAGATAGAACGGAAGATATTCCGCCGGAAGAAAATCCTTCGCGAAGCGCTGCATGATTTTCGGATCGCGCTTCTTTGATTTGCGGATCAAAGAAAGATAGGACTGCGTCATCACGAACCGTGCGATCGCGGGCATTCCGGTGAGCGGGGCGCCGTCCAGCACCAATGTGCCGGTTTTCAGCAGCCCGCGCGCGAAAATATCATACGCGATCGCGCCGCCCATAGACAGCCCGCAGATGACCGCTGCACTGCCGCCGCATTCCCGCTGCATATACTGCGCGATCGCATCGGCCTCCGCCGCGACCGAAACAAATTCGCTCGGCGCTTCTGCGGTATGCGCATCGAGTGCGGGGATGATGATGCGGTAATCCGCTGCGAAATGCGCGGCGACCGGCTCCCAGATCTGCCACGGCGTCAGGACACCGTGGATCAGGAGCATCGGCGGCTTCTTCGGATCGCCGGATGTATGGAACTGCATCGTATTTCTCCTTTATTTATGATACTTCCCGCCGGAGGTGATCTGAAATGCGCGGTAGATCTGCTCGGCCAGAAGCACGCGGGCGATCTGGTGCGTAAAGGTCATCTTTGACATGGAAAAGCGCATATCTGCGCGATTTTTCACTTCATCGGACAGCCCGAAGCTCGAACCGATCACAAAGCTGACCGTGCTGTCGCCGTGACTTGCATACTGCGAGAGCAGCGCTGCAAATCCCTCGCTCGCATATTGCTTCCCCTCGATGCAGAGCGCGATGATCTTCCCGCGGCAGGCGTTCAGGATCGCTTTGCCCTCCTGCTGCAAGGCCGCCGCGATCTCCGCGTCGGAGGGGGATTCCGGCAGGCGCGATTCCGGCAGCTCGGTCAATGACAGCTTGCAGTAGCGCGTCAGGCGTTTTTCGTATTCCGCATACGCATCGCGCAGCCATTTTTCTTTCAGTTTGCCGACTGTTATCAGATTGATCTGCATCAGAAGCTGACCATCCTTCCGTCCGATTCCGGCGCGGCGGTTTGCAGGAGATAATCCCGCCCGCGCACATAGCCGCTGAGCCCCTGCTCGACCGCTGCTTCGGCAAGCTCCGGCAGATTGTTATGCTGACTTAAGTGACCGAGGATCAGGCGCGTTGTGCCGCCCGCGACCAGCTCCCGCGCTGCCGCCGCTGCCGCATCGTTCGAGAGATGCCCGCAGTCGGACGCAATACGCTTTTTCAGCGGCGCGGGATAAGGCCCCGTCCGCAGCATTTTTTCATCATAATTCGATTCCAGCAGGACGAGGTCACAGCCCTGCAATGCCGCCGAGACCGTCCCGGAGACATAGCCGAGATCCGTGCAGACCGCACACACTCTGCTGTCCGGCATTTCCATGCGGTAGCCGCAGCTCTGCGCGGTATCGTGCGAAGTTGCAAAGGGCGTGATCCGGATGCCCGCGCATTCGACGGTTCCGGTCAGGGCTCTGCATTCCTGCTCCGGCTCCAGATAGCCGCCGCTGAACAGGCATTCCCGCGTGACCGGCTGCGCATAGACCGGCGCACCGCATTTCTTTGCGAATACGCGCAGGCCGCTGACATGGTCGCTGTGGTCATGTGTGATGAAGATGCCGCTGACCGCCTCCGGCGCGATCCCGCAGCGGCCGAGCGCCTGTGTCAGTCTGCGGGCTGATACGCCGCAGTCGATCAGGATGCCGCCGGACGGCGAACCGATAAAAGCGGCGTTTCCGCTGCTGGAACTGAATAACGGATAAATTCGTGACATTTTTCATATTCCCCCGTATCTCTGCAACAAACCGGAGTTTATGGGGCAGCTTTTGATGATTAAATAGAGGTATCCGCTTCGCGGATGCTATTTTGAATGGGTGCCTCTATCGCAGGCACCCAAGCCCGCGAGCTCTTGAACGCTGGGGGAGTTTCGCTCTCT
>DGSY01000103.1:194-8225 GCA_002394125.1 Ruminococcus sp. UBA4350 | reverse complement strand
CAGATTTTTCCGCACAGCACACAGCAGAGCGCGCACCCCCTTCTGCGCTCCCTGCTGTGTGTGATGCGTGAAAATACAGAATACAATGGGGGGAATATCCAATGAAGAAAAGCAAGATCGCCGCTGCACTTCTGGCAGCAGCACTCTCACTCACGCCGATGGCAATGCCGCAGAGTCCTGTGCCGGCAGCGGTCACGGCCTCCGCAGTGAGCATCAGCGACCTGCCCGCAGATTTTCAGTATGCGGCAGACTGGATCTGGCAGAACCGCATCCAGCGGGAGCAGTCCACTGCGCGCCGCAATACGATCTTCGATCAGATCGTCGCGGGCAAGGGTACGATCAATTATGTCGTCAAATGGCAGTCCTACCGGACAGTGACCTATGAACAGCGGCAGCAGTTTGAGGCGATGCTCTCGGAGTGCATCAATGCGTGGAATGACTGGCTCGCGGGCTACGAGAACTGGCCGTATTCGCATATTGATGTCCGGGTCACGGGCTGGGCCGTCATCGACAAGAGCTGCCTGCTCGATCTGCACGACGACGAGACCGTCTATACCGACACAAAGTATTACGATGCGCAGTATGACACGACGAACGGCAGGGACACGATCCCTGACAAGGAGCCCTATGCGCCCTCTGCGCTTTCGCGCTTTGACCATTTCGCGGAGAGCGGCTATCAGTATCCCGGCGGGCTCGACAAACGGTTTGATATGTATATGTGGGCGACGCAGGGCTTTCCGGATATCGGCGGCTGCGGCGGCGACTGGGGACAGCGTCTCTCCGATATCGCCTATCTCGGCATGATCGGGAACGGCAGCCTTCATGTGCTGGAGCATGAGATCGGCCACGGCTTCGGCATGACGGATTTCTACGGCGGCGAGGGCGAATCGGACGGCTTTCCGCCCGGCGGCTTCCCCGGCGGCGAAAACTCGATCATGATGGCGGGCTCTGCCGCAAAGATCACGAATTTTGACGGCTGGATGCTCCGCTATATGTGGACGAAGATCAAGGATGAGGCAGGCCGGTTTGATCTGGTGAATGCGCAGCCGGTGCAGCCCGATCCGGATCCCGATCCGCAGCCTGCGGGCAGTCTGCGCGGCGATATTGACCGCAGCGGCGCGGCTGACCGCAATGACATTGATCTGCTCGGCAGGTGGCTGCGCACTGTGCCGGAGACCGTGCTCCCCGACTGGGCGGCAGGCGATCTGGATACTGACAATGCGCTGAATGCAAGGGATCTCACGCTGCTGAAGCGGATGCTGATTCCCGCCGCGTCAGCGGATCAGCCGGAGCCTGACGCAGATCAGAGCGCATTCATCACCGCGAATATGGCAAAGCACGGCGCATCGCTCCCGACACAGGGCAAAGCGCGGCTGGTCGTTTTCTATGTGGATTTTCCGGACTGCCGCTACAGCTATGAGCCGTCGCTTGACGAGCTGAATCAGATCACATTCGGCGCAGAAAATCCCGCAAGCCCCTGCTATCCGTTCGAGAGCATCCCCGCATTCTACGGCAGAGCCTCCAAGGGCAGCATGGACTTTTCCGGACAGGTCTTCCGCTATACCACAAAGGAAAATCAGTCCGTCTATGACAAGGACAAGGTGAAGATCGCCGAGGAATGCTATGAGGCATTCAAGGATCAGGTCGATTTTTCGCAGTTTGACGGCAACGGCGACGGCCGGATCGACGCGACGCTCTTTACAACACCGTCACGCGCCGGCAATGATGACTGGTGGCCGTGCGCGGGTGCATTCGGCGATGGCAATTACCGCGTGGACGGCGTTGCAGTCGGACATATCATCACGGGCAATGCACAGATCGAATCCACGACGGATTATGTCAATTATATCAGCACCTATTGTCATGAGCTGGGACACTGCACCGGTCTGCCGGATTACTATCTGTTCTCGAATCCCAATGACAGTGAGGGAATGCACGGTACTGCGGGCGCGGAGCTGATGGATACCGATGCCGGATCCGATTTCGGCGCGTTCTCAAAGCTCATGGAGGGCTGGTATCATCAGGATCAGGTACAGGTCTATGATGCGGCAAAGGGCACACAGACCTTTACGCTGCGCAATGCACAGACCGATGCCGGAAACTGCATCATCATTCCGAACGGTCAGCTTGCAGAGGATTATTTCTCGGAGTATTTCATCATCGAATATGCAACGCGGGACGGCAACAACAGCGGCATCGGCAGGAATACGGCGTGGTGGCTGACCGCAGGCGAGGGCGTCCGCGTGTATCATATTGATGCGACAACGGAATACGGCTGGAACACATTCTTCCGCTACGGCAGCGGCAGCGAATTTACGAATCAGGATCAGGGCAGACGGCTCATCCGCATCATTGATGACACCGAGAAGGATAATTTCTATCACAGCGGCGATGTCATCGACAGCAGCATCTCCGGCTTCCGCTGGTACGATGCGAACGGCGGACAGACCGTCGATCCGGGGCTGACGATCACGGTCGGCGCGATCGAAAACGGCGCCTGCACGGTGACAATCGGCAAATAATAATCAAGGCAACACCGCACAAAGCCCGCCTGACGGCTTGGCGGCACATCTGCTTGCATCTTTTCCGTCATCTTGCACAGAAATTCCTTGCTGGGCGTCAGCCCGGCAAGGAATTTCTATACAATCTGACGAAAAATCTGACGGGTCAAATATATTTGACCGTAAGCATCCTGCACCGCCAGCTCTGTGCGGTGTTGCCTATAGAAAGCGGCCTGCGGCGGAGCCTGCCAGTGAGACTCCCATTCTTCAGCGCATCACGAAGCGATATCTTGTTATTATCCATTCTAACCGCCCCCTTTGTCAGAGAATCCAAACAGAACATAATCAGGCCTTTTATTTCGGGCGGAAGCAAATCGCATAAAACAATGCTGCCTGAATTGTGCAGGATGCACGAATTCTCGGCATTTGCCGAAATCGTCTTGCAAGCATCCTGATAATATGTTAAAATAGACATACAGAATCCTGCCGGATCGGAGCAGATCCGCAGGCAGAACAGGAGCGGTACCATTTTGAAGAAACGACCCCTGCGCGGCAGTCTCATGCTGCTGACAGCAGCTATCATCTGGGGAAGCGCGTTCGTTGCGCAGAGTGAGGGCATGGCATATGTCGATCCGTTCACCTACAATGCGGTGCGCACGCTGCTCGGCGGGATCGTCCTCATCCCGATCATTTTCCTGATGCGGTATTTCTGGCGCGGTCAGCCCCGCGAACCGATCGACCGGAAGCAGACCGTCCTCGGCGGCATCTGCTGCGGTGTCATACTCTGCGCGGCAAGCTCCTTTCAGCAGGCCGGCATCAAGGAAACGACCGCCGGAAAAGCGGGCTTCATCACCGCGCTCTATGTTGTGATCGTACCGGTCTTTTCGATCGCCCTGCGGAAGAAGCCGCCCGCCGCGGTCTGGCTCTGCATCGCGGGCGCCGTTGCGGGATTCTACCTGCTCTGCATCCGCGAGGACTTCACGCTCGGCCGCGGCGATCTGCTCGTGCTGATCTGTGCATTCATCTTCGCACTGCACATCATGGCCGTCGATCACTTCTGCGAAAAGCATACCGATCCGGCGGTTATGTCCTGCATTCAGTTTTTCACTGCGGGCATCCTCCTGACCGTCTGTATGCTGCTCTTTGAATCCCCGAAGGCAGAGCGCATCTTCGCGGCGCGGAATACGATCCTTTATGCGGGCATTCTTTCCAGCGGCGGCGGCTATACGCTGCAAATCCTCGGTCAGCGCGAGACCTCCCCGACTGCGGCGACTTTGCTGATGAGTCTGGAATCGGTCTTTGCGGCGCTGTCCGGCTGGCTGTTTCTGCATGAGCAGCTCAGTCTCAAGGAGGGCATCGGCTGTGCGCTCGTGCTGGCATCCGTCATCGCGGCACAGCTTCTGACATCCGGAAGTCAAAAATCCAGAAACGGAGAACAGGCATCATGAAAAAGAATCAGTATCTCAGCAAGATCATCTTTGCAGCGATCGTTGTGATCTTCACGGTCTGCTGCGCGATCCAGTCGCCCGTGAGCGGCGCAGTCGGCTCTCTGTGGTCGCTGCTCCCGCCGATCGTCGCGATCGGCCTGGCGCTCATCACGAAGGAGGTCTATTCCTCGCTGTTCATCGGCGTTGTGACAGGCGGTGTCCTGTATTCCATCGCCACAAAGGGCGGCTTCACCGGCGTATTCAACGCGATCGTCGGCGAAGGACTGATCGCCAATCTGTCTGACACCTACAATGTCGGCATTCTGATCTTCCTTGTCATCCTCGGCATCATCGTCGTGATGATGAACAAGGCCGGCGGCTCCCGCGCCTACGGCGAATGGGCGGCTGCGCATATCAAATCCCGCTCTGGCGCGAGCCTTGCGACATTCCTGCTCGGTGTCCTGATCTTTGTTGACGATTACTTCAACTGTCTGACCGTCGGCTCGGTCATGCGCCCCGTGACGGACAAGCATCAGATCTCGCGCTCCAAGCTCGCCTATCTGATCGACGCGACCGCCGCGCCGGTCTGCATCATCGCACCGATCTCCTCATGGGCGGCGGCTGTCGCGGGATCGGTCAGCGGCGTCAACGGCATCTCGCTGTTCATCCGCACGATCCCCTATAATCTCTATGCGCTGCTCACGCTCGTCATGGTTATCTTCATCTCGCTGAGCGATGTTGATTACGGCCCGATGAAAAAGCATGAGGACAATGCGCGCAAGGGCGACCTTTTCACAACGCGCAGCAAGGTCTATGCGGAGGATGCAAAGCCGGAGCATAACCGCGGGAAAGTCATCGACCTGATCCTGCCGGTCGTCATGCTGATCGCGCTCTGCGTCACCGGCATGATCTATACGGGCGGCTTCTTCAGCGGGACGGGCTTTGTCGAAGCCTTTGCGGACTGTGATGCATCGTTCGGTCTGGCAATCGGCTCGCTCGGCGCACTGCTGCTCATCATCATCTATTTCCTCTGCCGCCGCGTCCTGACCTTTACGCAGTGCATGGATTCCGTCGCGGAGGGCTTTAAGCAGATGGTCCCTGCGATCCTGATCCTGACCTTTGCGTGGACGCTGAAAACGATGACGAATCTGCTCGCGGCCGGCGAATTTGTCTCCGGCGTTGTGGAGGGTGCAAAGGCGCTCCAGATCCTGCTGCCGATGATCCTGTTCGTTGTTGCGGTCGCACTGGCATTCGCGACCGGAACCTCCTGGGGCACATTCGGCATTCTGATTCCGATCGTGACCGGCGTGTTCAGCAATGAGCTGGTCAATGTGACGGAATCCCGCGCGATCCCGTCTATGGTCATCATCTGCATCTCGGCCTGTCTGGCGGGCGCGGTCTGCGGCGACCACTGCTCCCCGATCTCCGATACAACGATCATGGCCTCGACCGGCGCACAGTGCGACCACGTCAACCATGTCTCCACACAGCTCCCGTATGCGTTCACGGTCGCGGGCGTCTGTGCGGCCGGCTATCTGCTCTCCGGTTTTGTCCAGAATGTATTTGTCGTTCTGGGCGTCTCGCTGGCGCTGCTGCTGGCAGTGCTGTTCTGCATCCGTGCGGTCAGCGGCAAAAAGCAGGCAGGGGAGAAGAAAACCGGCTGATCTCCGGAATCCTGACACAATCGCACAGTAAATGGATGCAAAAACGGTTTCGGAACTGCGCCCCGTGTGCTATAATCAAAACAGAAAGCGGAAAACCGCAGGCTGCACGGGGAATTGCAGAATATAGGGGTAGGATTATGAAAATACAAAAGCTGTTGGCCGCTGTTTCCGCAGCGGCCGTTCTTTTATCGTGCGGGATACTGATCCCGCAGGTGCCGGCGGATGCGGCGGAGACCGTCGCCTTTTCCGGCATTCAGGGGCTGCCGTTTGACGGCGATCCGTTCAAGGGCGTGGATGTTTCCTCGGTGACTGCACTGGAGGACAGCGGCGTCCGGTTCTATGATGCCGCAGGCAGAGAGCAGGATATTTTTGTGACGCTGGCGGATGCCGGTGTCAATACGGTGCGTATCCGCATCTGGAACGATCCGACCGCATCGGGCAGCGGTGCGACCTACGGCGGCGGCGCAAATGATGTGCGGCAGGCTGTCCGGATCGCGGAGCGCTGCGCGGCGGCGGGGCTGAAGCTGCTGCTGGATTTCCATTATTCCGATTTCTGGGCGGATCCGGCAAAGCAGCGTGCGCCGAAGGCATGGGAAAACTATTCCACGGCGCAGAAGGCCGATGCGATCACGAAATTCACCGCAGATACGCTGAAAACGATCCGTGATACCGGCGCGGAGATCGCAATGGTGCAGATCGGCAATGAGACCACGACCGGAATGTGCGGCGTGCATCTTGCAGACGGAAACTGGAGCGAGGACAAATGGCGTGAGCTGGCATCCCTCTGGAATGCCGGCGCAAAGGCCGTGCGCAGCTTTGACCGGAGCATTCTGATCGCGCTGCATTTCACGAATCCGGAGAAAGCCTCCAATATGGCGTATATTGCGAAAATGCTCGCGCAGACAAAGGTGGACTACGATGTCTTTGCGACATCCTATTATCCGTACTGGCACGGCACCTTGCAGAATCTCACGCAGGTTCTGAGCAATATTGCCGCAGCATATCACAAAAAGGTACTGGTCGCGGAGACCTCGTGGGCATATAATTATGAGAATATTGATTTCGGCGGGAATACGATCAGCGAGGCTTCGCAGCTCGGCGATTATGTCAGCTATCCGGTCAGCACGGCCGGACAGACGGCATTCCTGACCGATCTGTTCCGCGCAGTCGCGGCAGTGCCGGACGGCGCCGGCATCGGCGTATTCTACTGGGAACCCGCATGGCTCGGACTCTCCGGCGATTATCAGACGGTCAGCGGGCTGTGGAACAAATACGGCGCAGGCTGGGCGACCGATGCGGCACAGGAATTCGATCCGGATGCGAAGTACGCAGGCGGCAGCTCCGTCGAAAATCAGGCGCTCTTTGATAAAAACGGCAGACCGCTCGATTCGCTCTATGTGTTCCGGAATATCCGCGGAGCAGACGGCGGCAGAGATCCGCATAGGGGCAAAAATCTGATCGGCAATCCCGGCTTTGAGCATGACGGCGGCTGGTCGGCGCAGCCTGACGGCTGGGAGCTGCACGGCACGGCGGGCGGGCATTTCGATGTGCGCGCCGAGGATGCGCACGGCGGCGGCTATGCGCTGCACTGGTATTCGGAGGCGCCGTTCTCCGGCAGCACGGCATCGACGCAGATCACCGTGACCGAATCCGGCAGATACCGCGCAGCCGTGACATTGCAGGCGGACGAATCCACGGAATATGAGATCACGCTGAGCGCGGGCAGCCGGAAGGAAACGGCTTCCGGCAGGGGCAGCGGCTGGGAGGACTGGCAGACACCGGCTGTCGAAATGGATCTGGCTGCGGGCGAGACTGTCCGGCTGACGGTTTCCGTTTCGGGGGGCGCGGGCGCATTCGGTTCGGTCGATGACTGCGAGATCATCCTGACCGAAGCGCCGGCCGTGACGACAACAGCAGCGCCGGTCACGACGACGACAACAACCGTCACAGAAACCACAGCCACAGAAACGGAACCGATTGCAGCCGCGCTTTGGGGCGATGCGGATTGCAGCGGGATAACCGATGTTTCCGATGTGGTATTGATCGCGCGGTATGCGGCTGAGGACGGCGAAGCGGTCATTTCCGCACAGGGCAAGGCGAACGGCGATGTCAACGGCGATCACCGTCTGGACGGCAGCGACTGCACGGATATTCTGCGGCGCGTTGCGAAGCTGATCTGAGAATCACAAAGCATCCCGACCGTGTATGCAGCGGCCGGGATGCTTCATTTTTTATTGCCGATTCTCAAAAAGCCATGAAAAAAGCACCCCGATAATCGGAGTGCTTTTTAAGGCGCGAACCAGATTTGAACTGGTGATCACGGTGTTGCAGACCATTGCCTTACCACTTGGCTATCGCGCCGTATAAAAAAGAAGCGGATTACGGGGCTCGAACCCGCTACCTCCACCTTGGCAAGGTGGCGCTCTACCAGATGAGCTA
>DGSY01000103.1:0-129 GCA_002394125.1 Ruminococcus sp. UBA4350 | reverse complement strand
ACCAGATGAGCTAAATCCGCATAATAAGCGACCTGGATGGGACTCGAACCCACGACCTCCGCCGTGACAGGGCGGCGTTCTAACCAACTGAACTACCAGGCCAGATGGAAACTACAGGGCTCGAACCTG
>DGSY01000021.1:57528-59070 GCA_002394125.1 Ruminococcus sp. UBA4350 | reverse complement strand
ACAGCCGTTATGCTAAAGGCACGGTTACGCTTGCTGTTTCAGTTTGCCGAATGCACGCTGCTGTTCGCAGCTTTTGCTCTGTGACTGAAACACAGCGCATCGGGAGGTCGGCAGGGCCGACAGCCGTTATGCTAAAGGCACGGTCACGCTCACAGTTCTATTTTGTCGAATACACGCCGCTGTTCGCGGCTTTTGCACTGTGACTGAAACACAGCGCATCGGGAGCATAGCCCGCGAACAGCGAATTCCGACTGCGAAAAGGACAACGAAAACCTGTCAAAGCAATCAAGGTATATCAGACGGAACTTGGAGAGAGGAGAGATAAGGAAGGGGAGCGCGAGGGGGCAACCTTAAGAGAGGGGAGACCGGGCAGTGCCCGGCGCCAGATTGTCTCTTCCCTCTCTTATGGTTCCCCCTCGCACCCTGCGGAACGGCTCAAACGATAATCAGATCAATCAAAGCAAAATGGAAACTCAATAGCCCTCTGCGATTTCCGCTTTGACTGTCTCCGATTGTGAAATATCAATCCTTTTGTCTCATTGTCTCCGCGGATCGGGGGATGAACACCAAAGGGGAAAGAGGGACAATCCGGTTCGGGCACTGCCCGCCCCTTTCCCCTTAGGTTTTCTCCCCCGCATCCCCTTTTTCCTTACCCCTATTCCCCCAGTTCCGTCAGATTTGCCTTGATAGTTTTAACAGGCTTTACTTGTACCGAACGCATGACAGGTACGCAGTTCGCGGGCTATGCTCCCGATGCGTTTTATTTCAGTCACGGTGCAAAAGCGGCGAACAGCAGCGTATACTTGGTAAATTGAAACTGTGAGCGCGACCGTGCCTTTAGCAAATAGGCAGCGGGCACTGCCCGCCATTCATCATTTTGAACGAAGCGAATCTTTCCCGCACATATTAAATAGTACTGCATGGAAAAATGAAGCCCGAACCGCCGCAGATGCTTGACAAAATTTCCCGTTTGCGGTATACTATATACTGTATCGTTATGCGAAGCTGCATAACACCTACATTATTCAGAGAAACGAAAGGAATCCTGATAGCTATGGAATGGACAGGCTTAAACGAACTGCGTGAGCGCTTCCTCAAATTCTTCGAGAGCAAAAATCACACCCGCATGGACAGCGCTTCACTGATCCCGAAAGGGGATAATTCACTGCTGCTCATCAACTCCGGCATGGCGCCGCTGAAAAAATTCTTCCTCGGTCAGGCAGTCCCGCCCAATGTCCGCGTGACCACCTGCCAGAAGTGCATCCGCACACCCGATATCGAATGCGTCGGCAAGACCGCCCGTCACGGCACCTTCTTTGAGATGCTCGGCAACTTCTCCTTCGGCGACTATTTCAAGCGCGAGGCGATCAGCTGGGCATGGGAATTCCTGACCGGCGAGCTTCAGATCCCCGCAGACCGCCTCTGGATCACGGTCTTCGAGAGCGACGACGAAGCAGAGCAGATCTGGGAAAAGGAGATCGGCATTCCGCATGAGCGCATCATCCGTCTCGGCAAGGCCGACAACTTCTGGGAGCACGGCTC
>DGSY01000021.1:47624-57471 GCA_002394125.1 Ruminococcus sp. UBA4350 | reverse complement strand
AACTTCTGGGAGCACGGCTCCGGCCCCTGCGGCCCCTGCTCCGAGATCCACTTCGACCGCGGCGAGGCCTACGGCCCCTTCGAGAGCTTCGAGCAGGCCAGCGAATGCGACCGCGTCATTGAGATCTGGAACCTCGTTTTCTCCCAGTTCGACAGCGACGGCAAGGGTCACTATGCCGAGATGAAGAATAAGAATATTGACACCGGCATGGGCCTTGAGCGCCTTGCCTGCGTCATGCAGGATGTCGGCAATCTGTTCGAGGTCGATACCGTGCAGAATATCATGAAGCATATCTGCAAGATCGCAAATCTCGAATACCATGCGGACGAGAAATCCGATGTTTCGCTCCGCGTCATCACCGACCATATTCGCTCGACTGTTTTCATGGTCGGCGACGGCATCACGCCCGCAAATGACGGCAGAGGCTATGTGCTGAAGCGTCTGCTCCGCAGAGCGGCGCGTCACGGCAGACTGCTCGGCATCACAGAGCCGTTCCTCTATCAGGTAGCGGAAACGGTCATCCGTGAGAACGAGACCGCATATCCGGAGCTGAAGGAAAAGCAGGAGCTCATCACAAAGATCATTCAGCATGAGGAGGAGAGCTTCGCCCGGACGATCGACCGCGGCACCGAACTGCTCATCTCTGCGATCAATTCGCTGAAGGCGGCAAAGCTGAATACCATCAGCGGCGAGACCGCATTCAGCCTCAGCGATACCTACGGCTTTCCGATCGACCTGACCGCTGAAATGGCGGCCGAGCAGGGCATGACCGTCGATGAGGAGGGCTTCCGCCGCTGCATGGAGGAACAGAAGCAGCGCGCAAGAGCCGACCGCGCATCCAAGGTCAAGACCTCGTGGGGCGGCGATGCAGCCGTGCCGAAGGGACTGCCGAAAACCGAATTCATCGGCTATACCGAAAATACCTGCGAATCGAAGATCCTCGCGATCCTCGCGGACGGCAAGGCTGTTGGGCAGCTCGAAGCCGGTCAGGACGGCGTGCTGATCCTCGACCGCACACCGTTCTATGCAGAAAGCGGCGGACAGACCGGCGATACCGGCGAGATCGGCGTGCTTGCAGAGGGCGAGGCCGAGGTGACATTCGCTGTTGCCGATACGCAGAAGGGCGGCGACGGCCAGTACCTGCATATGGGTACGCTGGAGCTGGGAACGCTGCGCGTCGGGGATACCGTCACTGCGGCGATCGACGAAAAGCGCCGCCGCGCAACCATGCGCAATCACACCGCGGCACATCTGCTCCAGGCTGCGCTCCGCACCGTGCTCGGCGATCATGTGCATCAGGCAGGTCAGCTGGTCAATGCAGACCGCTGCCGCTTTGACTTCTCGCATTTCTCCGGCATGACTGCCGAAGAGCTGCAAAAGACCGAGGATCTCATCAATGCGGAGATCATGAAGGCGCTGCCCGTCACGACGCAGGAAATGCCGATCGACGAGGCGAAGAAGCTCGGCGCAATGGCGCTGTTCGGCGAAAAATACGGCGATGTTGTCCGCGTTGTCACAGCGGGCGATCAATCGGTCGAATTCTGCGGCGGTACACACGTTCACAATACGGCGGAGATCGGTCTCTGCCGGATCCTCTCGGAAAGTTCCGTTGCGGCAGGTGTCCGCAGAATCGAACTTGTGACCGGTGAGAATGTCCTGAAGCTGCTGCATGAGAATGAAAATATCCTGCGCGAAACTGCGCGGATCCTCAAGGTCACGAATCCGTCCGAGCTGCCGGAAAAGGCAACTGCGATCGTCACAGAGACTCGCAAGCTGCTCCGCGATATTGATGCGCTGGCACAGCAGGTCGCAAACAGCAAGATGGACGATATTTTCAAGGATGCACCGGAGATTAACGGCATCAAGGTCGTCTCCGCGATGCTGACCGATGTCAAGCCGGATATGCTCCGCTCGATCGGCGACCAGATCCGCAGCGAGGAGGAGAATGTCATCGCGCTGCTCGCAGGCGTCAACGGCGACACCGGCAATTTCTACTGTGTCTGCTCCAAGAGCGCAGTCGCAAAGGGTGCCCACGCAGGCAGGATCATCCAGCGCATTGCACCGATCACCGGCGGCAAGGGCGGCGGCAGACCGGACAGCGCAATGGGCGGCATCGGCAAGACCTATATGGTCGATGAAGCGCTCGGTATGCTCCAGAGCATTGCCGGCGAATTCCTGAACGCATAAGAACTTCCTTAGAACTTGGTACGGGTGATAGAATCATGAATCGAACCGCGATTGCAGAACGGACGGGGCAGCTCCGCAGCGGCCTCTCCGGCAGCGGTGATAAAATCAGGACGGCACTCGGCAGTGCCGCAGGGAAATTCGGCACACTTCTGATCGAAAGCACCGTCTGGACGACATTCCAGTTCGTCGCAGGCGGAAAGGATCTTGCAAACCGGCTCCGGCGCGAGCTGCGGCGGAATCTATCAAAGACAGAGGAAGCTGCACTTTCAGAGGAATCGCGCCGCAGAACGCTGATCCGCCGGATCCTTGTGCCGGCGGCGGCAGTCTGTCTGACGGGCGCTGCCATGACAATGGCGCTCGGCGGCATCTACGGCCGTGCAATCAACACGCAGCCTGCGGATATGGTGCTTGCGATCGGCGCAGAGCCCGCGGCGGCCGCGGATGAACAGATCGCGCAGCTGCCGGCGCCGGAGGCCGGAGCGGTACCGTCGGTGCCTGTTCCGGTGCAGCTCGGCGATTTTCTGAATACGATGTCCGATGCGGAGGAGCTGGATATTTCCGGCAATGACCTCACCGGACTGGACGTGGACGGATTCCTCGGCGCAATGACGAATCTAAAACGCATCAACATGAAGGACTGCGGCCTTGAAAACGAGGATTACGCAGCCTTGCAGGAGGCGCATCCCGATACGCGCATCATCTGGAATATCTGCGTCAAGGGCTATGTCATCCCGACGGATGCGGTCGGATTCTCCTGCCTGCTGGCGGACGAAACACAGCCGCGCCTGACAAATGACGATATCAAATATCTGAAATACTGCCGCGATATGGTCGCGCTCGACCTCGGCCACAATCACATTACCAATCTTGACTTTCTGAAATATATGCCCGATCTGCGCGTGCTGATCCTCGTCGATAACTATTCGCTGGAGAACGGCTGGCAGTATCTGACGGATATTTCCGCACTGAAATATGTTCCGCATCTGCGCTATCTGGAGCTGTTTTCCAACGGCATCTCCGATATGAGCGTGATCGCGGAGCTGAAGGAGCTGGAGGATCTCAATATCTGCTATAATCCGGTCTCCTCGGCAGAGCCGTTTATGGATCTGCCGCATCTGCAAAAATTCTGGGTGTATAATACATATATCCCCTTTGAACAGCTTGTGCAGCTTTACGAGCGCTATCCGAATGCATGGATCGTGACAGCCGGCGACGGCTCGGTCGATCAGGGCTGGCGCGACGGCGCACATTACTGGGCAATGCGCAATATGGTCATCAACAACGTGATCGACGATGTATACCGGACTGATCCGGCGGCGGAAGCAGAATCCGCACCGGCGACTGAATGAACGGAGGTTTGATTATGGATTGTCTGTTTTGTAAAATCATTGCAGGGGAGATCCCCAGTACAAAGGTCTATGAGGACGACGATGTGTACGCGTTCAAGGATATCGCGCCGATCGCGCCGATCCACTATCTCTTTATCCCGAAGCAGCATATTTCCGGTGCTTCTGCGGTCACGGCGGAGAACGCTGAGATCGTCGGAAAGATCTTTACTGCGATCGCAAAGGTCGCGGCACAGGAGAAGCTCGATTCCGGATTCCGTGTTATCACGAACTGCGGCGAGGATGCCGGACAGACTGTTCCGCATCTGCATTTCCACCTGATCGCAGGACAGAAAATGGGCTGGTCGGCAGATCAGGGTGTGTGAAAAAAGATAAAGCGCCGTGTGCGGTCTCTGCGGAGGAGACTGCGCAGGTGAACCGGAAAGCCGGCAGCAGCATCCGAGGACACGGCGTGGAGTGCTTCACGCTCGCATGGACAGCGGGGCTGCTGGCGGCTTTTCTTGACCGGATCGTTCCGGCGCTGCTGCTCTTTGCAGCCGGACTGCTCGCGGTCTGGATCGCGGACAGGCGGCGCTGCACGATGCAGTGCGCGGCCGCGGTGATCGGCTTTTCGCTGGGAATGCTGCTCTGGACGGGCTATGATGTCAGAATCCGGCAGCCGGTCTGCGCTATGGCGGGAAGAACCGTCGAATGCACCGGATATGTGTCTGATGTCACGGAGATCCGCGGCGGCAGGAATGTCTGTACGCTCCGGACAAAAATCGCCGGACATACGCAGTCCGTTGACTGGTATGCAGATGCAGAGCAGCCGCAGATCCGGATAGGCGATACGGTCGTGCTGAAGGCGGCGCTTTCGGCGATCGAGCCGGATTACCGCTATCACACGGCGGAATATCAAGCAGGCAAGGGAAAATATCTCCGCATCTATGATGCAGAGCTGATCTCGCATCAGCCGGACAGCGGCTTCTCGCTCCGGCGCACGCTGCGCGATTACCGCGCATATATCAAAAATCTGATCTATGAGAAAACCGCGCCGCAGGATGCCGCGCTGCTCTGCGCAATGATTTTCGGTGACAAATCCGGCCTTGACAGCGAGACCTCCGACCTGCTGCGGCACAGCGGCATCGGCCATATCGCGGTCGTTTCGGGGCTGCATCTGGTGATGTTCTGCGCGGTGCTCGGGAGACTGCTCCGCCGGACATCGGCAAGGCTGCGCTTTCTGCTGCTGGCGCTCTGCATGGCGGTTTTCATCCTGCTGGTCGATGCGTCTGTGTCGGTGTTCCGCGCAGCGCTGATGCTGCTGATCGCAAATGCAGCCGGACTGTTCGGGCGGGAACGCGATACACTGCGCTCTCTTTCGCTTGCGGTGCTGATCTGCACGGCGGCGGCGCCCTATGTCATCGGTTCGGCCTCCTTCTGGCTGACGGTCTCGGCGGTGCTGGGCATCGGCGTAATCGCGCCCCGTCTGACCGCTGATCTGAGAGCACCCCGCATCGTCAAGGATTTTCTTAGCTTCTGCTGCGTATCCGGCGCAGTCTTTCCGGCCTCGCTGCTGCTCTGCGGTGAGGGCTCGGTACTTGCGCCGCTTTGCAATCTGCTGATCCTGCCGGCCGGAACGCTGGCGCTCTGCATCGGATTTCTCCTGCTGCTGACCGGCGGGCTGACGGCCTTTCTGCTGCCGGCAGCGGGAATGCTTGTCCGGTTTGTCCGCGCAGCAGCGGGCTTGCTGACGCGTCTGCCGGGCACATATCTCAAGGCGACAGAGCTGCCGGTGCTGATATCCGTTCTGCTGGGTGCAGCCATTCTGCTGGTATTACTGGCCGCGGGCATCAGACCGAAGCACTTTGCCGCGGCGGTTCTCTATGTCTGCACAGCGCTCGTCTGCATCGCATCGGTCTCGTCGGCTGTTACCGCACGGCAGATGCGGATCGCCGTACTCGGCGGCAGCAGACAGGCAGCCGCAGTCATATCCTGCGGCCGTTCCGTCATGGTCGTCGATCTGACCGATCAGCCGCGCAATGCACAGTATGCGGCTGCATTTCTGGAGCGGCAGGGTCTGACGCATCCCGCAATGCTGGTACTGCATCAGGGCAAGGCGGCGGCCGGCTATCAGGATGCGTTCGCCGGCTTTGATGTGCAGTCTGTCCTGATCCGCGAGGCGGATGCATGGCGGGAGAACTGCACGCTCTGCGGTGTGCAGCCGGAATTCTGCGGTACGGACGGCATGAAGATCACATTCAAAGATATGACCGTCACGCTCCTCGGCGAAACCGTCCGGATTCAGTGGAACGGGATGACCGTTGATATCCTGCCGGCCGACAGCGGAGAAGCACCGAAGGCCAATGCCGTGATCCGCTACGGCGAGCCGCTTTGCAGCTTTGCGCTGGCGGGCTCGAAGCGTCCGTCTGCCGGAAACAATATGATGCTGCGCCTGACCGCAGACGGCAGGGGCGATGTCGTTCCCGCGTGACAGGAGAATCATGATATGCTCGAATATACCGAACTGAATGACAGTCAGCGAGCGCGCATTCTCGCAGCGATCGCATCCTCATATTTCCACGCGAACGAATGCTATACGCAGCAGAATCTCGACCTCGTGACAGCGCTGTCCGACGGTGAGATGCTGCTGACCATGCACTATTATGTTCCGCCGCTCGTAACGCAGGGCGATCCGGAATGCGGCTATCTGATCCTGCGCGGTGACGAGGTGCTGCTGTGTACGCCGGAGACGGCGGATGCGGCGGCGCGGGCGCTGATCGACGCCTACCGGATGACGAACCGCGGGCGGACGATGCTGGAGAAAAAGCTGCTCGCTGCCAAAGCGCTGACCGGTGCAGACGGAAAACCGGTCACGGACAGCGCCGGATATTTGCAGTGGTATCTGCAAAACCACGGTCTGCCGCAGGCGCAGACACCCGCGCCGGAATCCGCAAAGCCCGCGCCGGTTCCCGAAAAGCCGGTGCCGCGCACGGAAGCATTTGTCCCGCAGGATTCGCTGCTGAAGCCGACTGCGCCGCGGATGCAGATTCAGCCGCCCAAGCGGATGCCGATGCGCGGGGCGGTCATCGCCGTGAGTGCGGTTCTCATCGGCGCGGGACTGCTCATCATGCTCATTGCATTTCTCACAAAGCTCTGATAACCCGAAAGGAGGCGTGAAATGCCGAGACTTGCAGCCAATGATCTGCTGCGCGAGATCGGAAAGGAAAATCCGCCGCAGCTCGTATTTCTCTGCGGCGAGGATACGCTTGCCGTTGCGGAGACAGAAAAGAAGATCCTCAAAAAGCTGACGGACGGCAGTGCGCTTTCCGATTCGGCCTTTGACGGGCAGGCCGTCGATCTCGACAGGCTGGCGGATGCCTGCACATTCTGTCCGATGTTCCAGCCCTACAACGTCATTCTGATCCGCGATTTTGATGCGGATATGCACGCTCCCTCGGTGATCGACACGATGCTCGGCATCTTTGAGGGCATCGCGCCGCGTGTCGTCGTGCTGATTGCCATGCGCGCACTGCCGACCTATGAGATCAAGCGGAATGCGCCGGTCTTTCTGCCGAAATACAAAAAACTGATGACATTTTTCGAGAAGCAGGGCGTGCTCTGCATCTGCGAAAAGCGCAATGCCATTATGCTTGCGAAGCAGATCACCGAACGGGCAAAGCGGCACGGCTCGGAGATCGACCGCAGACTCGCGGAGGAGCTGGCAAACCGCTGTCTCTGCGATTCCACGCTGATCCATACCGAGCTTGACAAGCTGCTCGCCTGCGCGGACGGCGGCCCGATCACCGCAGAGATGCTCGATGCGCTGACTGCTGCGCTGCCGGATGCGGATGCCTTCCGGCTGGCACGCGCCGTGACCGGCGGAAACGGTAAGGCGGCATTCCGCCTGCTGCGCGATCTGACTGCGAAATCGGAGGATTCCAAAACGATCCTCGGTGTGCTGACAGTTCTGAGCATGACATTCATGGATCTTTACCGCGCCAAGCTCGGACAGGGCGCGGTCAGACAGGCGGAAACGATCGCGGCGGATTTCGGCTATCCGAAAAACCGCGAGTTCGCTGTCCGGAACGCAATGCGCGACTGCGGCAGCATGACCGTCCCGCAGCTCCGCACCTGCATCCGCATTCTCCGCGAGACCGACAAAAGCTGCAAATCCTCCCGCACCGCACCGCGGCTGCTGCTGGAGCAGGCGCTTGTCCGGATGCTTCAGGTACGGCGTGACGGCTCGGAGGCTGCCGGATGACGCGCCGGAAGGTCACGCCTGCGATCGTCGTCGAGGGGAAATATGACAAGATCCGGCTGGAATCTTTTCTTGATGCGGTCATTCTCGTGACCGGCGGATTCCGGATCTATCACAATGCGGATATGCTCGCGCTGATCCGGCATTATGCGGAGACAACGGGCGTTGTGATCCTGACCGATGCCGATGCTGCCGGATTCCAGATCCGTGGCTATCTCAAGGGCGCGATCTCCGGCGGCACGGTCTATCATGTGTATATCCCCGGCATCCACGGCAAGGAGCGCCGCAAGCGTCAGCCCTCGGCGGAGGGACTGCTCGGCGTGGAGGGCGTGGACGGCGAAACGCTGATCGCAGCGCTCGAACGCGCCGGTGTCTTTGCGGCAGAACCGCGGCCGCGCAGCGAGATCACGCCGCTGCATCTCTACGAATGCGGACTGACCGGTACGCCGGACTGCACGGCAAGACGCAGAGCGCTGCTCGAAGCAATGGGACTTCCGCCGCGGCTTTCGGTCAAGGGGCTCTGCGAGGTGCTGGCGACGGTCACGGATCCGGCGGAGCTGCCGGAATATATCGGCAGATATCTGCCGGAGGAGGCTGCAACATGACATTTGCATCACTCCCGATGATTCTCTATATCCTGCCGCTGTTCACGCTGGCAGCAGCGCTGGTTCCGGAGGCGCGCAAACAGGGCGTTCTGGCGCTCGGCGGCGTGGCGGTCGTCTGGGCGACCGGCGGATTCGCGGCGTTTCTGCTGATGCTTTTGCAGGTGAGCATCTCGTGGCTGATCCTGCGGCTGGCGCCGCGGCGCGACGGCGAACATCATCACCGCGCAGACCTCTGGCTCTATGCCGGCATCGGTGTGCAGATCGTATTTCTGATCCTCGGTAAGCTGCTGCTGACCCGAATGCTGCTGATCCCGCTGCTCTTTGCCGCATTGCAGAGCATAGAGTGTCTCACGCTCCGCGCAAACCGGAAAATGTCGGTTCCTGCGCTCTATGATTTTCTTTGTTATCAGTATGATATGACGCGGCTGCCCTCCGGCATCGTGCTGTCCTTCTCCGAAGCAGTGAAATTGCAGGAGAACCGGAAGATCTCCGGCGGCATGGTCGGCTCCGGCGCATCCAAATGCATCCGCGGGCTGTTCCGGATCGTCTGCATGGCGCTGCCGATGTATGCGGTCGTCTCGGCGCTGACGCCGGTGACAATCTTTGATGCGCTGCTGAAGGTGCTCTGCTTCTATTTCATGCTGTATCACGGTCTCGGCGGGATCTCGCGCATCGGACAGGGCATCGCGCAGATGCTCGGCATCCTGCTGCCGGATATGTTCAATGATCCGATCCTTGCGCAGACGCCGCGGGAATTCCGGGAGCGCTTCTGCACGCCGGTCTATGCGTGGTCGGAGCGGATGCTGATGCAGCGCGAAAAGCAGGAGCCGGCGGGCTGCTTTCTGCGGCTCTCGGTGCTGCTGGGCGGAATCGGCCTGCTTTTCGGCAGCGGCACGAGCGGCCTGAGCTGGGGCGTTCTGGCTGCCGGTGTTCTGACCTATGACATCTGCCGTCCCGACCGCAAAGTACGGCATCTGCCGGTACAGTTCCGCTGCTTTCTGACATCGCTGCTTGTTCTGCTGAGTATGGGACTTCTTTGCAGTGACAGCCTGACGGACAGCTTTTCGTTTTACGGAGCACTGATCGGTGTTTCCGGCATTTCATTCAGCAATACGGCCGGTTATCTGGCACGGACAAATCTCATTCCGCTGCTTTTCTGCGCACTCTGGATGTTCCCGCTGCGCAGGCTGCTCAAACGGTTTGGTGAGGGAAAGCTGCCTGTGCGGATCCTGCGCGCTGCGGCGGAGCTGCTGATGCTGCTCGCGGCCTATTCCGAGCTGCTGAGCCGATATCTCCGAAGCTGAGATAGATCGGTCGGCAGTTCCGACAGCCATAATCTAAAGTTCTCCGAAAGTAAACGGAAGCAGAATGAGATTTCGCCAGACCGTAAATCAGGCGCGGCCAGCGCCGTAACAGCGACAAAATTGATATGCTCTGCGAAACGGTACCGTAGGGAAACGGCAGCGGGCACT